>JAMBLL010000313.1 GCA_023336765.1 Actinomycetes bacterium
AGGTTCCAGGGTGGAACGGTCCGGTCTACCTCGATCCGGAAGCGGTGCGACCTCGCGAGATCAAGGGATCTGCACTTCTCAGTCCGTTCGATCCCATCATGTGGAACCGTGAGCGCGCCGAGCGGATCTTCGGATTTCGGTACCGGATCGAGATCTATGTACCGGAGGATCAGCGGACCTTCGGGTACTACGTGCTGCCGTTCATGCTCGACGGGGAATTGGTCGGTCGGGTTGACCTCAAGGCGGACCGTAAGGCAGGCAGGCTTCTGGTACGATCGGCGTTCATCGAGGAGGGACGGGACCCGGCGGAAGTGGCCGCAGCTCTCGCTGGTGAACTGCACACGTTCGGTGAATGGATCGGAATGGATGACATTGTGGTCAGCCAGCGAGGGAATCTGGCCGCTCGTTTGTCAGCCAGTATGTGATCAGCCTAAGTCTGACCCGATAACCGTTGTGTTGTCCGGGATGGGCACGGTGTGCGTGGCACCCGTTCTCCAGTTCACGAAAACGAGGTCGTTCGAATCGAACATGTTGAACTGGAAATACTCTCCGCTCGACGTGAAACCGATCGGCGCAACATGAAGGTCAACCTGCACGATGCGTTTGGCAGCGAGCGCGGGCCCATCGACGAGAATACGCGTCTTGTCGATGGATGCCGAAATCTCGGCTATGAGATCGGTGTCGCGTGAGGTTGTGACCCAGATCTCGCCGGGCGTCCCGGTGACCTGCTGGGGCGTCGCCTCTCCCGAGTAGCGATCCATGATGACCCAGCGCGTGTTGCTGGCGCTGTCATCAGGGGCGATCACAGCGAGAATCGAGGCAGAGCCTGAGACAGCCACGCCGGCATGTATCCACTCTGGCTCGCCCGCAGGGCCAATGGCTACAACGTCGCTGCCGCGATTGAGGACGAAACCCGAAGAATCCCAGCGCACCAGTCCGACCGCTGTTGTGAAGTGAGTGATGACAGCGACGTTCGTGATCGTTCCGGTGAGGGGGTTGACCTTTCCCGTATAGAGGTCCCACTGGCGATCGGAGCTAGGCAGCACCCATGCGATCGCCCCCACCTGCGACGCATGCCAGATCAACGATTCCAGACCGACGATGTCTGGAGACCTGCCGACATTCGTTGGATCTCCGAGGTATACGCGCTTGGACTGCGGTGTTGTGACGGTGACAGCGAGTGTCCTTCCCCCACTGTCGAACGTCGCCTCGATATCGGTGTCCTCATCGACCCCCTCGATCGGAAGGTCATACGCCTTGGGCACTCGGAAGCTCGGGTCCCACAGCAGTGTCTGGAGCGTGTCGTCGACGATGGCTACGAGCGTAAGCCTGTCAGTCAGGTTCGGCAACGAATCCTCGAGACGGGGCGGCAGGGTGTCAGGCGGTGCGTCGGTGTCCTCGTCGTTCTGGGCGCCTGAGGCGAATTCCTGGGGTTCGGGTGGTTCAGGGTCGTTGAATTCGAGTGATCCGAACGCGGCAACGGCTCCTACCGCTGTGAGGACAGCGACTGCCGACAACGCAAGAGCGACCCATGGCCGGGGCTTTCGCAGTTCTGAGGGGTGGTCGTTGCCGGGTTGTGGAGAGAACGAGTCGTCCGGTGTGTAGTCGATCGGCCGAACCCTGTCTTGCCTGTCCCCGTCTGTCATGGGGCAATTGTACGCCTCCATCGCTGTTTGATTCGCGTGTGGCGTCAGCACGCGCTCTATGGTCTGGACCTGTAGGAGGTTGCGATGGCCGAGCACGAAGTCCCAGATATCAGCGATCCGAAATCACAGTGGCGCTCATGGGCGAACGGAATCGACCGTTCGGGGGCATCCCGAGCGGTGTGTGAGTATCTTGCCGCCTGGCCCCCTCTCCACGGAGTTGTCGCGACGTACCTGCCAATGGGCTCCGAGATATCTCTGGAGCCCCTTCTGTCTCAGCCCACGATCGCACCTGCCATTCCCCGGATCGAGGAATCCGATGAGATGGCGATGCGTTCCTACGATCCAAATCGCCTCGTGCACCACCACCTAGGATTCGATGAACCCGATGAGAGTTCCGTCGTTATCGATCCGGACGGCATCGACATTGTGCTTCTCCCCGGCCTCGTGTTCGACAGGGTTGGTGGGCGCCTCGGCCGGGGGAGGGGCTACTACGATCGGTACGTGGCCTCGTTGCCCAGGTCGACGGCCCGCGTCGGCGTGACGACGGAGGCCGACATCGTGGAGGCTGTTCCGATGGATGACCACGACCAACGCGTCGGATGGCTCGCAACGGAGTCTGGCGTCAGGTGGGTGGGGCCCGAAGTGTCTCCGGTCAACGAACGCTTCATGCGGAGCGCGGTTCGTGCTGGTATCGCGCCGAACATCGAGCGATTCCCTGCAGGCACGCGGACATCGAAGGATGCCGCTGCGGCCGTGGGGTGTGAACTCGGAGCGATCGCAAAGTCTCTCGTGTTCATGGTGGACGATCAACCGGTACTCGTGATCTGCTCTGGGGACCGAAGGGTCGACGAGGGAAAACTCGCGTCTGTGTTCGGCGGTACGAGAGCACGTCCGGCAACAAGAGACATGGTTCAGGAGATGACCGGCTACCCGGCAGGGGGCACGCCTGCTGTGGGTCATGATGAGCCACTTGCAACGGTTGCGGACACCGCACTTGGAAGATATCGCTTCGTATGGTCTGCTGGTGGCACGCTCGATACCGTCTACGAGGTAACGCTCGAGCGGCTGATAGCCGCGAGCGGTGCCCGCTGGGCTGATGTCTCAACGGTTGGGTAGAGCTGAGGACCGCGCGGATACGAGAGCTTTCGTTCTCCGTTCTCCTCGGACATCCCCAAGAACCTGAGTCCGTTCCCGGTTTCCGACTGTGAACGGAAAACGGAAAACGGAAAACGAAAAACTGCCGATCCCTATCCGCTAGTCCCCTAAACCGATACGACGCACGAAACGAGTGCCCTGCCGTCCTGAGTTGTGGCAGAATGATCAGGTCGCAACGAAGGGGAACCGATGGCCGATTGGCAAGGCTCGACCGCATTGATCGTGATTGACGTCCAGCGCGGATTCGATGACGCGCAGCATTGGGGTCGACGCAATAACCCGTCATGCGAGGACAACATCGTACGCCTCATGGAGTCGTGGAGAGAGAAGGAGTGGCCGATCGTCTTCGTGAAACACAACTCGGCCACACCAACCTCGCCGCTGGTCCCCGGGTCGCCAGGAAACGATTTCAAGCCGATGATCACAGGCACCCCGGACCTCCTGGTCGAAAAGCAGGTGCACTCGGCGTTCTATGGTGAACCCGATCTCAGGGCATGGCTGGATAGACATGGGATCAGCGGTGTCGCGATCACAGGTATCCAGACGAACATGTGTTGTGAAACTACGGCCCGCATGGCATCTGACCTTGGCTACAGGCTGCAATTCGTCGGAGACGCGACCCATACGTTCGATGTGACCGATCGGACAGGTGCAGTGTTCGCTGCTGAGGAGATCGCCAGGTACACGGCAGCCACGATCGCAGCTGACTTCGGCCGGGTCGTCGCTACGTCAGACCTCATCGACGACTAGCTCCCGTACTGCTGACCGGTCGACCGTGATCCGGCTGCTGAGCCCACTATCGAGCGGTACGGGTGAATCGATTCTCAGCCGCTCACCGTTCGCTACTTCAACCACGATCTCGTACCGACCGTCTGCGAACACAGATTCAACGATGTGTACGCCGATCTCTCCGTTGTCCTTCAATGCGAGCGCTCCGGGGGGCACGGTGATGCCTGGTGCGTCGAACCCGATCGCAGCACCAGTGAGAACATTGCTGTGACCGATGAACCGGGCAACGAAGGTCGTTTGTGGGTCATCCCACACCTGCTCGGGCGTTCCTGTGCGTACGATCCGGCCGTGGCGCATGATCGCCAACCGTTCGGCGAATGCGAACGCTTCGGTGCGGTCATGTGTCACGTACAGCGTCGTTGCGCCAAGTTCAGTGACGATCGTTCGCATCTGCGCGAGCAGGTCCTCGCGAAGTGCGAGGTCGAGCGAACCCAGGGGTTCGTCGAGCATCACGAGAGAGGGTTCGGGAGCGAGTGTGCGTAGGAGAGCGACGCGTTGGCGCTCTCCACCTGATAACGAGTCCGGCTTCCTGCTCTCGAACCCTTGCAGACCGGCAAGGTCCAGTAACGCCGACGCCTTTCGTCTGGCCGTGTCCCGGCCCATCCCGATCATCGCCAGCCCGTATCCGACATTGTCGATGACGCTCAGATGTGGGAACAGCGCATACTCCTGGAACATCAGGCCCACGGCTCTTCGATGGGGCGGGAGTGTGGTGACGTCCTTGCCGTCGATTTCCACGGTGCCTGTTTCAAGTGGTTCAAGGCCGGCTACAGCGCGCAGCAGCGTCGACTTCCCGGAACCCGACGGACCCATGAGGACGAACCGTTCCCCGGAGATGATCGTCAGATCAAGATCGTTCACCGCAAGGTCGTCCTCATATCGCACGCTGACAGAGTCGAGTCGGATGCTCATAGTTCGTTACTCGTCCGTGTCCCGATGGTGTCGATCACGAACATGGAGACACCGGTGATGACCATGAGGATCACACTGAGCGCGATGGCAGCACCGAAGGGTGCAGCACCTGGCTTGCTGAGCAGCTTGAAAATGGCGATCGGTATGGTGGGGAAACTGGGCCTGGTGATGAACGATGTGGCACCGAACTCTCCCATGGAGATGGCGAACGCGAACGCGGCCGCGACGATGATCGCAGGTGTGATGATCTTGAGGTCGATGGTCCACCATGTCCGCCACGGACTCGCTCCGAGAACCGCTGCAGCTTCCCTCAGGTTGTGGCGGATCGATCCGAGTGCGGGGGTGGTGGTACGCACAACGAAGGGGATCGCGACAAGCGTGTGAGCGATCGGTATCAGGATGAGTGATGTCCTCAGATCGATCGGCCACGAGAGTGCGACCAGGAAACCGAAGCCGATTGTGACGGCTGATGTGCCAAGGGGGAGCATCACGAAGAGATCGAAGCCACGCGCGACTCGTCTCGATGCGTATGTCAAGGCCGCAGCAGCAAGGCCTCCGATCACGAGTGCGATCGCGAGTGTCATGAACGCCACAGTGAAAGAGTTCCTGATCGCGTCGACCGGGTTCACGAATGCAGCCGTGATCTCTGGAAGTCGAATGAGGTTCTGGTAGTTCGCGATTCCCGCCCCACCGGCAGGGTTCGTGAAGGATCGGATGACGAGCAGGAGCAACGGGGTTCCCAGGATCACAAGCATCGACGTGAGCGCCAACGTGACAGCGATACGTTCCTTTCCCTTTCGTGGGCGGCGTGTGGGTGCCGTTGCGTGTTCGAACTGGACAGCGGTCGTGCGCTGGAACCATCCGTATCCGGCCAGGATGACGCCGACCCCGATCAATTGGAGGACGGCGAGGGTCGATGCGACGTCGAGACGAAGGAACGCGGTTGTTTGCCGCCAGATCTCCACTTCGATCGTGGTGTGTTTCAGATCGCCAAGAAGGAGCACAACGCCAAAGGAGGTGAACGAGAACAGGAAGACGAGAGCACTCGTTGATGCGATAACAGGGGCCAGCAACGGCAGCGTGATAGTCCTGAACGTCGTAAACGCCGATGCCCCGAGAGTACGTGCTGCATCTTCTGTGCGGGGGTCGATGCGCTCCCAGTACGCACCGACGCCGCGAACGACGATGGCGTAGTTGTAGAAGGCGTGTGCGACAACGATCAGGAACAAGGTCCCTGTCAGATCTGTCCCGATAGCGCCGTTGGGGCCAGCCATGGTGAGGAACGCAGAGCCCACCACGAGTGTTGGGAGCACAAACGGAACAAGGGTCGCGGCTCGAAGGGCACGTTTGGCTGGGAAGTCGAAACGTGCGAACGCCCACGCCGCAGGGAACGCCACGACGACTGTGACGATCGTCGAGATGAGGGCCTGAATGACCGTGAACCGCGCCGCGGCGAGAAGTACCGGATCCGTCATGACATCACCGACAACGGCCAGGGAGAAGGAACCATCGGTCGTCAACCCGCGGATGGTTATCGATGCGACGGGGTACGCAAAGAAGTAGAGAAGGAACAGGCTCGGTACACCAATGACCACGACAAGCCCGATCCTGCCCACGGGGCTATTTGTCAGGAGCGTGCTATTTCGGTCCACTCTTGGATCCATCGCTCGCGATTGGCATCGACCGTCTGGGGGTCCATGATGGCCGGGGTGTCAGGCAGTACCGTGAACTCGGTGAATACGTCGGGTAGCACCGCATTGTTGTGGACGGGGTAGACGAACATGTTGAGGGGGATGTCCTCCTGCGTTCGGACGTCGAGCAGGAAGTCGATCACTTCCCTGGCAGCAGCCTCGTTGTCCGTTCCCTTCAACACTCCGGCATATTCGATCTGGCGATAGCAGCCGTTCGTGAGTGATGCCGACGGCGCGGCGTCGAGTTCGCCGAATAGCACCTCGGCCGCAGGAGACGAGGCGTAGGAGACGACGAGCGGTCTGTCGCCGCCTGAGAGAGTGAATCGACCAGTGTACGCATCGGTCCAGTCGGGGGAAACGGCGACGCCGTTCGCGAACAGGTCTGTCCAGAACGCCTTCCAGTCATAGGAGGATCCATCGGGTAGTGCGGCGATCGTTGTGAGCAGGAACGCCAGGCCGGGTGACGAGGTTGCGGGGTCCTGAACAACAAGCATGTCCTTGTAAGTTGGGTCGATGAGTTGCCTGAGTTTCGACGGCGGATCGATGCCGAGTTCGTCGAACGCAGCTATGTCGTAGTTGACACAGACATCTCCGAAATCGATCGGTGTGGCCAGATCGTCACGGACGTGGAGGACCTCGTTGACAGAGTCGATGTCGGCGGCGCGATATGCCACGAACAGATCATTGTCGAGGGCCCTTGAGAGGAACGTGTTGTCGATTCCGTACATGACGTCAGCGATCGGGTTGTCCTTCGTCAGGATCGCCTGATTGACCATCGTCCCTGCGTCGCCGGCGGTCTGGATCGTGAGAGTGATCCCGGTTTGCTCGCTGAAGAGGTCGAGGCGCTCCTGGCTGAGGGCGAAGGAGTCGTGGGTGAGCAGCACGACCTCCTTGTTGCTGGGCGACGAGGAGCATGCTGTTGCGATGAGAGCGATGGTGATCGCAGTCAGCAGTGCGCGAGCGATTGAGTGCTTCATTGGGCGTCCGCTTCTTCGACGATGATGAGGAGAGCCCCCGTTTGCACCGAGATGGATATGACAGGAGATGTAGAGACGTTGGATAGGCCCAGCGTCGTACCCCTTTCAAGATCAGAGTTGTCGAGGGGCCACCGAAGACCGCTGGCAGTGACTCCGGTGGTGTCACCGATCGGAAGGATCGTGACGATCGACCCGATCTCGGAGTGGAGCCTCACAGGGAACGAGGGGAGTGAGCGATACACACTTGCTCCTCCGATCCTCCAGACGACGGATACTTCCGCCCAGCGCTTGTCGGTCAACCCAAGCGCCACCCCGAGGAGATGGCCGAAGCTTCCTGCCTCGCCAGCGTAGATCGTCACGTGGTTCGCACCGCGGCGAAGAGCGGTATCGATGGCCAGTTCGAGGTCAGTCGCATCCTTGTCCGATGGGAATCGCTCGATGATGACGCCGAGTTCTTCTGCTTCGGCAAGGCCAGCGGCGCTGATGGAGTCCATATCGCCAACGAGAATGTCGACGGTCACGCCCATGGAGCGGGCATTGTCGTATCCCGAATCTGCCGCGATGACGAACGATGATGGAGCAACGGCGACACCTGCGCTCATGGTTCCGCCTGCGAACACCGCGGCAGTTGTTTGGTCGGTTGAGGTTGCTTCCACTGCTTCCTCCGCTGGAATTATCCAGGATCAGGTTCATCGGGTCGGTACTCAGCGGCACCCTCTCAGCCCGATTTCTCGAGCTCCCCGGTGTGGTTCTTGCATCATCATAGCTCGATGATGGAGAGTTTGGAAACGAACTTGACAAGTAGACAGCAATATGACACTATGATGATGTCATCATGACACTATGATGACCAAGCGAAGAGGAGGCACGAGATGGTGTGGTACAACAACCCCGAGAGCGTAAAGGCGATTCAGGCGGCACGGGGAGAGGGCTATAGCCCGGAGCGAACGCGGTTGATGCGACTCGTGAAGACGCAGCGCGATCTACCAGTACTCAGTCACTGAACGGGGAGCACATATGGATATCGAAGGTTTGGCAACACAGGTGACCGGTGTGGTAGCAGGGCAACTCGCTCTCGCATCGGATGACCCAACGGTTGCTGCTGCTGGTGACGTCATCGTTGCCGCTCTTGACCCTGCTCTTCGGCAGATGGGAATGTCCCTTGCCGAGCAGGCGGCGATCGAGATCGGGGCTCAGCTACCGGATCACACGATCGACGTGGTTCTTCGGGAAGGCCAACCGAACCTCGTTGTGCGCTCAACCACAGAGGCGGTCACGATCAGCCCCGATGATCTTGGAGCTCGGATCACGGTCCGCTTGCCCGAGGAACTCAAGGGCGACCTCGAAGCAGCTGCTTCAGATCTCGGCGATTCGGTGAATACCTTTGTCGTTCAAGCACTTGCGGGTAAGGCAAAAGCGCGAGGGACTTCCAATCGCGCGACATTCGAAGGAACGATTGAAACATGATGGACCGAACAGAAACCTACGACGTTGTCGGATCACCGAAGATCGACGTCACCTCAACTGCAGGTGACATAGTCGTCAAGCCAGGAACAGCCGACCAGGTCAAGATCGTGCTCAGTGGGCATACCGAAACGGTCGAGAACACCCTTATCGAAGCGTCGGCAGACGCTGTGGTTGTTCGCTCACGCGCAGGGAACCGGAGCCGAGGTCTGTTCTCGCGAGCTATGGACATCACCGTTACGGCGCCCGAGGGCGCCAACCTTCGTGTGAAATCAGGATCTGGCGATGTTCGCATTCGTCTCGGACTCGACGACGTTGAGGTGAACTCTGGCAGCGGTGACGTCCGAATTGACAAAGAAGCAGGGGACGTACGGGTGAAGATCGGCTCGGGCCGTGTTGTCGTTGCCGGAGCTGTCAGAGACGCCACGGTGTCGTCTGGGAGTGGGGACGTCTCCATCGGATACGCCACCGATGCCGTGGTCAAAACAGCATCGGGAACCCTGGTCCTTGGAACGATCAACGGATCGGCACGTATCAAGTCGGCCAGTGGGGATGTGAAGGTCAGAGATTTTCGCGGAAGTGACCTGGTCATTTCAACGATGTCAGGAGATACGATCATCTATCTCGCACCGGGGCGGGTGGTGCAGGCTCGGATCAAGACCCTCTCGGGAGACTTCCGTAACAAGGTCAAGCCGTCGTCGGGGGAGAAGACGTCGAAGATGAGTCTCGATGTAAAGTCGTTCTCTGGCGATGTGACTCTTCGGACTGCTAAGTAGAGGCAACCGCGCGTCGCGCGCTAGCGTGGTGCCGGTGAGCATCGATATCGCAGAACTGATCGCCTCGTACGAGTTCGGTCCCCAAGCCGGGGATGATCGGCCATTGTTCGTGGCGATCGCTGGCGGTTCGGGGTCAGGTAAGACGACCATCGCCCGATCGGTGGTTGACCTTGTCGGCAGGGACAAGGTGATCTATCTCCAGCAGGACGCCTATTACCGAGCCCAGCCAGATCTCAGCCTCGATGAACGGACCACGATCAACTACGACCATCCAGACGCGATCGAGATGGAGTTGATGATCGATCATCTTGATGCTCTGCGTCGAGGCGAGTCGATCGAACGGCCTGTGTACGACTTTGCGACGCACATGAGGACGGATGAGACCTACACGCTCGAACCTGAGCCAGTGGTGATCGTTGAAGGCATCCTCTTGTATGTCGACCCTCAGTTGCGTGAGAAGTTCGACGTTCGCGTCTTCATCGACACCGAACCCGACATACGGCTGATCCGGAGAATGCGACGAGATATCGTCGAGCGTGGCCGGACCGTTGAATCTGTGATCGACCAGTACCTGACAACAGTGCGCCCGATGCACTACCAGTTCGTTGAACCCTCGAAGCGATATGCGGACATCATCATTCCCGAGGGCATCAACACCGGAGCCATCGGCACGGTGTCATCGATGATCAAACACTTCTTGGATAAGTAGGGGCCAGAGGCCATCAGCCATCAG
>JAMBLL010000314.1 GCA_023336765.1 Actinomycetes bacterium
CATGACCGCCCAGAAGATCAGGCCGATGAGGAGGAGAATGCCCTGGATCTTGAAGATGGTCCGGAGACTGTCTGTCGATGCGATCGCCGCGTTCTCATCACCTGATGCGTAAGCCAACTGGGCCCGCGTTGCGGCCTTGCGGGTCAGAACGCCTATCCAGATCGGTAGCCACGCTATGAGGAGCCCAACGATCGAAAGTGCCATCAACACGCCGTAGATAATGCTCACCGTGCCGATCAACTTCATCCATCCTGCAGCCGCATCAATCGGTGCGATCACCCGTGAGACGGTTGGGTTTCCGATCGGTGTTCCTTGCACGGTCATGTGCTGCTCCCTCGCTGGCTTCATCCCCAAGATAGACGATACAAACCACGCGCACTCAGGACTAAAGCCCTGAAGCTAGGTCGGTTGGGGCTCGACGGGTACCGGCTTGCCGAACTTTCGCTTGAACACGACGTACGCGATTGCACCCGCCGGTATGGGAAGCCAGAACTGGAACAGCCGATATGCGAGAGTGGCGAGGGCGGCGTCAGGACCTGGGATACCAGCTGCAACGAGCATGGCGGTCAACCCGACCTCGACGAACCCGAGTCCACCAGGTGTGATCGGGATCATCCCCAGGACCGCGGCACCAGCGAAGGCCACAAGCACCAGGCTTGCCCGTGGTTTCGAGCCAACCGCTACCAGCGCAACGAACAGAACCGAGTAGTCCAACAACCAGTTCATCACCGCTGCGGCTAGTGCTTTCGGCCAGCGTTTGCCGAGAGACTCAACGACCTCGTTGCGCTGTTGGATGATGTCCTCGGATGTGGGATTCCAGTCCTTGTGGAGTTTGCCTCCAAGCCATCGGGCACTGGTCTCGATCACGTCGCCCACGAAGCAGAGTGGTCTGTCGTACTTCACGATCACGAAGACCACGGCGAACATCACGACGAATAGGACACCTCCAGCGAGCGCAACTGGCAGAAGGTCCTGAGGAATAGGTGCAGACAACGCAGCGATGACGATGGCGACCGCAGGAAGCGAAAAGAGAACGAGGTTCGAGATGAAGGACACCGCCGCGAGCGCTGCTGCAGCCTGCCCCCTCGATACGTTCGAAGCGGCGAGCATCTGGAAGTACGTTGCTCCCGCCGCCACGGCACCTCCAGGGACGACCTTCGCAAGAGCGTTCGAGACGAGTTGGCTTGTCGCAGCTACGAACCTCGAGATGCCGGGTACAGCGATGTGTGTGAGCTCCCACGCAGACGCAAACGCACCTGTCATAAGGACGAACATGAGAAGGAACCAGTACCAATCGATGCCAGACAGATCGGTTGCTGAAGATGCGAGGTCGACGAGTTTGGGCCAGAGGAAATACAGGACCACGAGCGCAACAAGCAGGAACAGCGATCGGAACACGATCGTCTTCCACATCTTCTTGCGCTGTTCATCCTGAAGATCGGGATCGTTCAGCATGAGTGGTTCGTTCAGTTCGGGCGGTTCGTTCTCTTCGAGCGGTTCGTCCATCAACTCATCCTCGGCATCGACGCCAAAGATACCCTCGTTCATCACCCACTTGTGTAACAACCGACCTCATCAGCGTCTCATCATGTTCTGGTCATTGGTGTCACACAACGAAGTCATGTGGTCAAGATAGGGCCAATAGTCAACCTGGATCGTATGGCGAGGCCTGTCGAGATACTGCTTCTGGCGCCGTGAACGCCGTTCGGCGATCTCCCTGGTCATCTCGTCAGGCGTCGGCAACACGGCACCATCGATCAACTGGGCCACCCACCTTGCCTGCTGCTCTGCCAGTGGAGGCAGGGCACCGACCGGTTGGATCAGACCAACGAAGTACAGGCCAGGCACGTCAACCGGAACGACCATCTCGTACAGATCGATCTCGTTGTCCAACACACCTACGATCGAGGTGTCAAGGAACGGGAACGAGATGTTGTACCCGGTGGCATAGATGATCACGTCCGCTTTCACTGTGCCCCCGTCCGAAAACCTGACCGCGTCCCCGTCCAACCTGGCGATGTCACCCGCGATGTGGATCTTGCCCGATTTCGCCAGGCCGATGAGGTCCTGGGACACGGTGGGGTGTTGGGAGAGCAGTGGTGCATCAGGTCTGGGGATCCCTGACGCATTTTGGGAGGGGCCGCCCAGCGCCA
>JAMBLL010000315.1 GCA_023336765.1 Actinomycetes bacterium
CTCACGCCCCGTAGCGAGATAGAGGCGATCGTCAGGGTGACCTCCACATCTGAGGGCCACATACTCGATATGGCGCCCGGCTACGGTGACCGCGTGCGCCAGCGATTCGATGGACCTCTCTTCCGGATGGACGTCAGGTTCGCCCAGGACACATGGCCAGGCATCGCGTGGCGTGGAGACGGGGCCTCAGGCGCTGCCGGAGATGCCCCCATCCGAGCACGGCTGCCGTGGAGTGGTGTCGAGGCGGTCGATGAGGTCGGCCCAGAGGTTCGGACGCCATCCGATGTGACGGCCCTCACTCAGGATGAACTCGATGCGATCCGCATCGGTGCGAACTGGCCTGCAGAGGCAGAGATCGACGGCACAGCGACGCCCGCCATGAGCGGTATCGTTGGACTCACGGTGAACTTCGAGAAGGGCTGCTACACAGGCCAGGAGTTCGTGGCTCGGGTTCACTACCGCGACGCAGCACCCCCGCGGCGACTTGTCCAGATTACTTTCGAGCCGGGTTCGGCGGTAGCGAAGGGTGCAGACGTGATGGTCGACGGTGAACCTGTGGGAACGGTGACGTCCGCCGTGGCTGCGGTCGGTGTCGGACTCGGCTACTGCAAGCGGTCCGTCGAAATGCCAGCCGAAGGTGTGGTTGGCTCGATCGTTGTTGCCCTGAGCTGACCCCGCTGTCGACCAGCAGGAATTGCCAGCATCGTCCTTGTTAATGCTCCAGGGTGACGCAGAACTCGTTGCCTTCTGGATCGGCCAGCACGGTCCAGGAGAATTCGGCCATCTGATGATCCTCAACGCGTGAGCCACCGAGGGCCTCAACCCGTGCGATGAACGCCTCTGGGTCTGTGTGTGCGAGATCGAGGTGGAGACGGTTCTTCACGACCTTGTCTTCGGGAACCTGCTGGAAAGCGAGTCGGATGTTGTTCCCCGGGAGGGTTGTCGTGAAGATATACGCAGGGAAGTGGTGCTCGACCTCAACCCCCACGATCTTGGACCAGAACTCGAAGAGTGATATCGGGTCGTGGCAGTCGATCATGATCGCCCCAACGCGCGCGAGTCCGGCGTCTGTCATTACGCGCCGAAATCCTTGTGCATCTGTGAAGGTGTTGGCCCGGTCTGTCCCTGGTACTTGGATCCGAGTTCAGGAGATCCGTATGGCACGTCTGCGGGTGTGGTCATCTGGTAGAAGCTGATCTGGCCGATCTTCATCCTCGGGTAGATCGTGATCGGCAGGTTCGCCACGTTCGACAACTCGAGCGTGACCTGCCCTTTGAAGCCTGGGTCGATGAACCCGGCTGTTGAGTGGATCAATAACCCGAGTCGCCCGAGGCTGGACTTACCTTCGAGGCGAGCGACCACGTCGTCTGCGAGTGCGATCGACTCGAGGGTCGAGCCGAGTACGAACTCTCCGGGATGGAGGATGAACGGGGCATCGTCGGTTGCTGTGACACCCGTTGTGAGGTCACCCTGGGGCGCCTTGGGGTCGATCACAGCGTACTTGTGGTTCTCGAAAACTCGGAAGTTCGGGTCGCAGCGCAGATCGATGCTCGAAGGCTGGATCATCGCAGGATCAAAGGGGTCGATCCCGATACGTCCACTTGCAATCGATTCCCTGATGGTTCTGTCCGAAAAGATCATGCAACCCCGATGCTAGCCGACTTGCCCCATCCGGGCTTTGGCGTCCAGAACCGCAACCTATTGCGGCTCTGGATGCCAAACGCCTAAGGGAGGACGACGGGGAGGCCTTCGGCGTACCACGCTGTGATACCACCGTCGATCTCGGTGACGTCGGTGAACCCTAGGTCCTCGAAGATGCTGTTCGCCTGGCCGGAACGGTTGCCCGAGTTGCAGTAGACAACGTAGTGCGCATCCTTGTCGAGAGCGTCCAACTGTACTGCGAAGTCATCGTCGTAGAAGTCAATGTTGATGGCACCTTCGATGATGCCCTGGTCGTATTCCTCTGGTGTGCGGATGTCGAGGACGACCTCGCCCGTGTCGGTCTCGATGATCTCTGCAGCTGCAGTGGGCCCCACGGTTTCGACCGCGGCGCTCGTCGCGGAGGAACAGCCAGCGAGGACGACCGCACCGAGAGCAGCAGTCGCAAGGAGTAGTTTCAGTCGGTTCTTCATCGTGTCATTTGCCTTTCTTGATTGGCAGACCTGCGCGGTCCCACGCGATCATGCCGCCTTTGACGTTTCTGGCTTCGATACCGTTGTTTTCGAGGAACTTCGCAGCGGTCCCTGAGCGGTTGCCGCTTCGGCAGATGGCGAGGACCTTCTTCCCCTTCAGTGCCGGTAGGCGTTGGTTGAGGGAGTCGAGGCTGTAATGGACGGAGCCGGTAGCTCCCCCCTCTTTTCTCTCTGGCTTGGTGCGCACGTCGACGATGGTCCAGCCTTCGTTTAATGCCATATCGTATGCAGTTTGGACGTCGACAACCTGCTTGTTACGACCGAACATCAGCGGTACCCCAGTGCGACAATGCCGCCAGCCATCGATGCGACCTTCCCGAACCCCATGGAGGCGAGCCATGCAGCCGCGGTGACGCTTCGGACACCCGTGGCGCATACGAGGAGTACAGGGGTTTCCCTGTCCATGGCCGATGCTTCGGTTGGCAGTGAGGTGAGCGGGATCGTGAGCGAGTCGGGGAGCGTTCCCGAGGCCCACTCCGCCGGCTCTCGTACGTCGATGACAACCGCCTGGTTGTCATCTCTCCACCTTTCCCAGTTGTGGGCGGGGACGTATTCGATAGTGTTGGGGTGAGTGTTGAGCACGTTGTTCTTCCTGATCCAGAGAAATACCCAGGGGGGTATAGTACTCTGACGCCGACCGTATCGAAAGGGTTCCCATGATCATCGATCTCTCGACTCGAGACACCAACGCATTCGTGAAGCAGATCAGCACAGCCAGCCTGGGTGACCATTCCTACATCGTTGTCGTGGAGGATGAAGCGGTTGCGATCGACATCCAACGCGACCTCGACCGGTTCGAGGCGGTACTCGAGGGCATCGACGCCGATCTGAAGGCCGTTTTCGAGACGCACATTCACAACGACTATGTCAGCGGGGGTAAGCGCTTTGCCGCCGAGCACGATTCCATGTACATGCTGCCCGCAAACACCGGCGCAACGTACGACCACACACCCATGTCCGATGGTGATGCCCTCGGGGTCGGTGGATGGGTCATTCGTGCAATGCACACGCCGGGCCACACGCACAATCACACATCGTACGTTCTCGAATCCCCAGGTGGACCAGTTGCGATCTTCTCAGGAGGGTCCATGCTCGTCGGCGCAGTCGGTCGTTCGGACCTCCTTGGTCCCGATGACACCGAGATTCTCCTCGAGGGGCAGTACGAGTCTGCGCATCGGATAGCGAACACGCTGCCAGACCCGTCCATTGTCGCTCCGACTCATGGAGCCGGATCGTTCTGTTCAGCATCTGACGTCGCGGACACCACGAGCACGGTCGGTCTCGAGAAGCTCAGGAACCCGGCGTTGATCGCTCCTTCGCTCGAAGCGTTCGCCCTGAGTCAGGTGATGGGCTACAAGCAGTTTCCCGTGTACTACAAGCACATGGGGCCCTCGAACCTTCTCCCACTTGGGGAACCGCCCACAGCCGAACTCCGACTCATCACGTCGCTTGATCAGGTCGATGGTGTACCGATCATCGACGTGCGACCGTTCGTAGAGTACGCAGCGGGCCACCTGCCTGGTTCATTGTCCTTTCCCGTCTCGACCGATGATGCGGTGTACATGGGCTGGACGCTCCCATGGGACTCTCCTGTCCTTCTTGTCGGAACGAAACCAGAGGTCGAGGAGATTCGGACCCATCTCATGCGAATCGGCTGGGATACGATCGTCGGGCGTATCGAACCGGAGACCCTTGATATTCTGGCGGATGGAGACCTGCTGACGATGGATGTCGTGACGTTCGCTGACTTACCAGACGATCTCGACGGAATCGTTGATGTTCGTGATCCGGTCGAGCACCTCTCCGGTGTGATACCTGGTTCCAGGCTTGGACATCTCGTGGACGTTGCCACTGACCCCGAGGCGTTCTCGGGAAGCGATGTTCTCGTGCATTGTCAGAGCGGATACCGTGCGGCTGTGGCAGCGGGATTCATCGAAGCCACGGGTGCGAACGTGACCGTCATCTACGACGATCTACCCAACTACAGGGGCCAGCTGACAGCGCCCGGAATGTAGCCAGCTTTTGGCAGGAGAACCGGCACTTCGGAATTGAGCGGGGTTGCTACACGACAGGTCTCGTGCAGCGGTTCCTCCGTCACAAGGTCACCATTCGACCTCCCTCTATGGCGTGGGTTCGTCGGTACGGTTTCCCAGCCAGAGGATGCAACAGTTTCTGACGGCACCAGCGTGTTGTGTTTGATGTGTTTACTCACTCCGTCCCCCTTTCAAGGGGGACAACTGAGGAGCGTCAGCGACGAAGTAGGGGGATAACGCGTAGCCAATGGAACTCTTGGGAAGCTTGCGGTTGCTGGAGAAGGCGGATGTTGGCTGTCGCGTTATCCCCCTCGCTCGAAGACTCGCGTGTCCCCCTTGAAAGGGGGACGGACCGTTGTCGCTAACGCGTGGATTGGGGTTGAAAGGACAACGTCTCTGTCGACCGACTCCGCTCATTTCCGAAGTGCATGAAACCTGCGAGCGATCTGATGTCAGCCGAGGCGAAGGAACATCTTCTCCAGGTTCTCTGGTGTGTACCCGGATCTGGTCGCCTCGTCGGGGTGGAGTCGACACTGTTCCATGGTTGCGGAGAGGAACTTGAATCCGGCGCGTGAAAGCGCCCGATCCGCTGCAGCGAATTGTGTCAAGGTGTCGTCACAGTCACGGCCCTCATTGACCATCTTCTGAAGGCCACGAACCTGACCCTCGATACGACGCAGCCGCTTGATGATGTCTTCTCGTGTGTCGCCGGGGATGTCCATCACACCATGATACCCCCTGGGGGTATAACTGACACGTGCTACCGGTTGGATTCTGGCGGGTCCCAACACGGTAGCGTGTGGTGGGCAAGGCACAGGAGTGATGAGAATGAAACGTACCCTCTACGAATCGGACCATGACCTGTTCAGGGACTCGGTCAGACAGTTCGTTGAAACCGAGATCGCCCCGCATCACCCAACGTGGAGCACAGACGGCATAGTTGACAGAGAGATGTTCAAGAAAGCGGGCAGCGCCGGTCTGCTTGGGATGGCGATCGCTGAGGAGTATGGCGGTGGTGGCGTCAACGATTTTCGCTTCAACGCGGTCATCAATGAGGTCGTGAGTGGATCGAATGCAGCTGCCTCAGGGATGTGCATCACCTTGCACAACGATGTGTGTATCCCATACTTCACCAGGTACGCAACACCGCAACAGAGTGAACGGTGGATGCCCGGACTTGCAAATGGTGATCTGATGACCGCGATAGCCATGACCGAACCAGGGACCGGTTCAGATCTCGCTGGGATAGCAACAACTGCCAGGATTGAAGGCGATAGCTATGTTCTGAACGGTTCCAAAACGTTCATCACCAACGGTGTCAACGCGGATCTGGTCATCGTTGTTGCCAGAACGTCCGACGATCCTCACGCGGGTCTGACGCTACTCGTCGTCGAGCGCTCAATGGAGGGCTTCGAACGAGGCCGCAACCTCGAAAAGATGGGACTTCACGCACAGGACACAGCAGAACTGTTCTTCAACGATGTAGAGGTTCCGGTGGAGAACCGGCTGGGAGATGAGGGGTCGGCCTTCATGCAACTCGTGGCGAACCTGCCCCAGGAACGCCTGTCGATAGCGGTCGGTGCCGTTGCCGGAGCTGAGGCTGCGCTTGACCTCACGGTCGCGTACGCACGGGAACGGTCGGCGTTCGGTCGACCGATTGGTCGATTCCAGCACAACAGATTCCAACTCGCTGAGGCGAGGACAGAAGTCGACATCGCGCGAGTCTTCGTCGACCGTTTGATCGAGGATCACGTCGCAGGAGAACTCACCATCGAACAGGCTGCCGAAGCGAAGTGGTGGACGACGGAGATGCTCCGGCGGGTCGTCGACATGGGCGTCCAAGTGCATGGCGGATACGGTTACATGACGGAATATCCGATAGCCCAAGCGTTCCTCGATGCCCGCGTCCAGACGATATACGGCGGCACCACGGAGATCATGAAGGAGATCATCGGCCGCGGGATGGGACTGTGAGATTCCAGACATCAGATGCCAGAACCCTGGCATCTCAGTTCTCAGTACACCAGGAGTCCGCCGATCACGGCTATGACGAGGAGCACCGCGAGGGCGACAGCGGTGCGCTTGACCCAGAGCGGGTGACGGTTGGGGCCCGGAGTCACTGGCCTGGCGCCCTGACGAAGCGGATCGTGACCGGATATCGATAGAGATCGCCGTTGGAGGCCCTGACGGCTCCGATGATCGGCGGCACGAAACCGAGGTAGATAAAGGCCAGAAAGCCGAGGCCGAAGACGATGCCGGCCACGATCCCTGCGCCGAAGACAGCGAGCGCTACGAATGCAGTTGTGCCGACGAGTATCCACCCGAACGCGTAGAGCATCAGCGAGAGTTGATAGTTGAGGGCCCCTCTGGCGTGGTACTCCACATAGGGATCTTCCTTCTTTGCGAGCCAGATGAACAGCGGCCCCAGGAACCCGAGGACCCATGGGCTGAGATGTGCGCCCACAGCCCATGCTCGCGAGTCGGATGAACCCTCAATCGGAATATCTGGTATTGGCTCCTGCTTTTTCGTAGGATCGGTCATCGCACCTCTCGTCTTGTCCCTCACACGCTAGACGCATCCGGTTCCTGATGGTTCGCTTCAGGCGCGTTCAGCGATCAACTATCGACGACAGTTCCTCCAGTGTCCTGGAGACCGTCCGGAATCGCGAGATGGAGGAGTTACCCCACGGGAACCGGCATAAGTTCAAAGATGTCGATCGCAAAGTTGCCCGATCCTTCACTGAGGAATGGATGACCGTCAGCGAGAGCAACTGCTCCAGACGCGTCGTCCGCTTCGACGATCGAGTAGCCAGTGAGTGACGCCGCGGTACCGGAACTCCCGTCGTCGACCACCGACGTTCCAGGTCCGAAAGGTGTCCCGATGTCCAACAAAGCGTCCCCAACACCTTGCATCCAGGTCGCCCACTTCTCCATGACCCCCTCCATCTGCTCCTGTGTCATATCCGCCATATCCGTGGCGTCGCCTTTGTACACCATCATGAATCGAGCCATTGCGTGCTCCTTCCCTAGCTGCAACAGCACTACACGCTAGCGCATAGCCCACTGCGTTCTGACGGTGCATTGTCGACTCGAGACACAAGGGCGCTCTCAGATGGAAGGATCAACACCAGTGTCGAGCGCTTCGGGGAGCTAGCCCCTACTCCCGTTCCATCGATGTCCGAATTCCCACCACGGCTTCGAACTGCCTCTCTGGGCTCGGTCGCTTGTCACTCATCGCCGATCAGGAGACTCACGATAGGCACCCCGTTGCTCCGATGTTGAGCGGTTGCTCAACGAGTTTTTACGCGTGGATCTCAAGGATGTCGCCGTCTTCAACTAGGTGATCGCGGCCCACCTGCTGTGCATCGAAACCAGCGGTACCCCACAATCGTGCGAACTTGAAATCTGTCGCGATCTCTTTGTGAACCAGCGTCGCGACCTCAAGCACCGTGGCACCGTGTCTCACGGTGTAGGGACGGCCCATATCGGCGTCCTTGCCGGGGATCTTGGTGTACACACGCACAACTCCAAGCCGATCGAAGAGCCACGTCCCGAGCCGGTCGAGTCCGTGACCCGTCTCTGTTGAGATTGCCATGCATGGATAGGTGACTTCAGCCAGCTCCTTGAGTACGGCGAGTTCGTCACCTGATTCCACCAGTCGGTCGGCTTTGCTGGCAACGAGTAGAGTGGGCAGGACCTTGGTGAACAGGTCCACGTCACTGCTGGATTCGTCATCTGGTCCAGAGTCAGCTGGCCACTGGTCGATGAGTTCAATGCGGCGTTCTGCGAGGAGTTCGTGCAGAGCGATGACGCGCTCCACACATCCCGGCATGCTCAGATCAACGACAAGTAGACAGCCATCCGCCGAGTGGAGAGCGTTGCTGATCCAGGACACGGGGTGCTCAACGGCGATGGGCGGGAGGTCAACCAACTGGATCGCTACATCGTGAACTGGCATCATGCCCGGTTGGGGATACTGGGTCGTGAACGGATATGGGCCGACATGAGCATGCGAACCGGTGGTTGCGGCATGCAGTGCTGACTTCCCACTGTTCGGTGGACCGAGTAGTGCGATCTGTCCTGCGCCCTCCCTTCGTATTGCGGTCTCAGGACCGGTTCTCGCTCCGCCCTTCTTCGGCCCTGCAAGCTCATCGGTGAGTTCCTTGATCTTCGCCTTGATATCGGCTTGTAGATGGTCGGTTCCCTTGTGTTTCGGGATCGTGCGAAGCATCTCCTTGAGGGCGTCAAGTCGTTCGGCCGGGTCCTTGGCATACCTGTAGTGGCCTTCGGCTGCCTTGTACGCTGGCGTCAGATTCGCTGGCACATTCTCACCTCACAGGATTCCTGTACCCATGTTGCCCGGTTTCGGATCCATGTGCGACTTGAAGAACCCTGAGGCGGTAGCGGCTGATCGGGCGAGGCGAGACGGTCGTGGAGCGGGTGAGGGGAATCGAACCCCCGTATTCAGCTTGGGAAGCTGATGTTCTACCATTGAACTACACCCGCGCGCCAGCAAGTCTACAACGCGCCGTTCATCAGGCGTTTGGCGCCGATCCAGAC
>JAMBLL010000316.1 GCA_023336765.1 Actinomycetes bacterium
CGGGCAACGGACATCGTGTTCATGGCGCTCCCTCACGGAGCCTCTGGTGGGCCCGCCATGGAGATCGTCGGCTCCGGGACGAAGATCGTCGACCTCGGGAGCGACTTCCGTCTCGACACACCGCAGAGGTATCTCGACGCGTACGGTTCTGACCATCCATTTCCTGAGCAGTTGGGAGTGTGGGCCTACGGCATACCTGAACTCTTCGGTGAACAGATCGCGGCATCAGATCGTGTTGCGGCACCCGGGTGCTATCCGACATCTGTTGTTGTGCCGCTTGCTCCGCTTATTGCTGCGGACCTCATTGAGCCAGAGGGCATCGTTGCGGACTCGATGAGTGGCGTCTCGGGCGCAGGAAGGTCATCGGCCGACGCACTGCGTTTCGGTGCGATAGACGAGTCTGTTGCCGCCTACAAGGTCCTGACGCATCGTCACCGGCCCGAAATGGAGAGAGTGCTCGACACTGTCAGTGCGTCGAATACCTCGATCCTCTTCACTCCGCATCTCGTCCCGATGCAGCGGGGCATCCTCTCCACCGTCTACGCAACTCCGACACCGGGGACGACGCTTGACGAGGTAGAAGCAGCCTTCGACACAGCGTACGCGGACAGCATGTTCGTGCGACGTCTGGGCGAACCACCCCACACCAGGTGGGTTGTTGGGTCGAACAACCTTTTCGCATCGTTCCACCTCGATACACGGACGAACACGCTCATCGCGATCTCAGCGATCGACAATCTCGTGAAAGGCGCTGCGGGCCAGGCCGTGCAGTGTGCGAACCTCATGTACGGCTTCGAAGAGTCCACAGGCCTGCCAACAGAGGGGTGGATGCCATGAGTACCGGCCATACGACGCCAACACCGGCGAAGTCGCGCATCGCAAAGACGATGGGGAAGGCGTCGATCCTTTCCCAGGCTCTGCCGTTCATCAGACGGTTCACGGGTACAACCGTCGTCGTCAAGTATGGCGGGTCGGCCATGGTTGACGACGCAACGCGAGAGAACTTCGCGGACGATGTCGCGATGCTGCACTACGTGGGCATCAAGCCGGTCATCGTCCATGGAGGTGGTCCCCACATCTCTGCAGCGATGGGTCAACGAGGTATCGAACCTCAGTTCCACGAGGGTCTGCGTATCACCGACGCTGAGACGATCAGGGTCGTCCAATCGACCCTGGTTGGTGAGATCAATCCCGATATCGTGCGCCTCATCAACAACCATGGCCCGGTCGCGACGGGCATCTCCGGGTTGGATGCCAACCTCTTCCTTGCCGAACCGTACAGTCAGACACACGGATTTGTGGGCAAGGTCGTGGAGGTGAACGCAGCGCTCGTGGAGAACCTCCAGGATCAGGGATACGTGCCTGTTGTTGCTCCGATCGCTCGAGGCGAGGATGGTAAGACCTACAACCTCAACGCAGACACTGCCGCTGGCGCACTCGCAACGGCGCTAGGGGCTTCGAAACTGGTGTTCCTCACCGATGTCGAGGGTCTCTACAGGGATCTTGGCGATCACAACAGCTTGATATCGAAGATCACAACGGGCGAACTGACGGAACTCCTCGAATCCGGTTCGATCTCTTCAGGGATGCTCCCGAAGCTCAAGGCTTGCGTATCTGCTGTTGACTCCGGTGTCCAATCGGCGCACATCCTCGATGGGAGGATCCAGCACTCGTTGCTGCTTGAGGTGTTCACACCCGAGGGCATCGGCACGATGATCACCGAGAGGTTGCCCGATGCGGGCTGAGACCGAATCCCGTCGACGGTTGATGAGGTCGATCCTCGCCAAGGAGCCTGTTGCGAGCCAGGCGGAACTGCGTGATGCGCTCGCAGGTGGGGGCTTCGATGTCACCCAGGCGACCGTGTCGCGGGACCTCAATGCCATCGGTGCTGGGCGAGTGAAGAACGCAGCGGGTGTCGTGTACAGACTTGGCCCAGCAGGCACCGATGCAGAGAAGGCCTCCCTGTTCCAGGCGGTCGACGAGTTCGTCATGGCCGTTGGAGTATCGGGGAACCTCGTCGTCCTCCATGTGCCTCCAGGCGCTGCCCAGTTCGTGGCGAGCCGTATCGATGCCGCAAACGTCGATGGGATCATGGGAACGATCGCTGGCGACGACACGATCCTCATTGTCACGGACGCCGAGGTGGGCGCAGACACGATTTCACAACGAGTTCAAGGAACGGAGAAGGAATGAGTAAGGACATCAAGAAGGTCGTACTTGCGTACAGCGGTGGTCTGGACACCTCTGTGATCCTGCAGTGGATCAAGGAGGAATACGGCGCCGAGGTCGTTACCTACACGGCCGATGTTGGCCAGGGCGATGAGGTTGAAGAGGCGAGGGTTAAAGCTCTCGAAACTGGCGCCATTGAAGCGATTACCGAGGACCTCCGGAAAGAGTTCGTCGAAGACTACGTTTTCCCTGCATTCCGCACATCGGCGCTCTATGAGGGCTATTACCTGATGGGTACGTCTCTTGCGAGGCCGGTGATCTCGAAGGGCCTCGTGCGCGCAGCCATAGAGACGGGGGCCGATGCGATCGCTCACGGGGCAACGGGTAAGGGCAACGACCAGGTCCGTTTCGAACTCTCGGCGTACGCTCTCAAACCCGATATCAAAGTGATCGCCCCATGGCGCGAATGGGATCTCAAAGGCAGAGCCGATTGTCTTGCCTACGCCGATGCCAGAGGTATCCCGACGCCAGTGACACCTGAGATGCCGTACTCGATGGATGCCAACATGCTTCATATCTCCTATGAAGGGGGTGTGCTCGAGGATCCGTGGGTCCCGCCACCCAGAGGAATGTTCAGTATGACCGTCGACCCGGAGAACGCCCCTGACGAACCGGAGTACATCACGATCGGCTTCGAAGCAGGAGATCCTGTATCAGTCAACGGTGTCCGTCTGTCACCAGTCGAACTACTCGGGAGCCTCAACGAGATCGGCGGAAGACACGGTATTGGTCGTGTCGACATCGTCGAGAACAGGTTCGTGGGGATGAAGAGCCGTGGTGTCTATGAGACACCCGGAGGAACTCTCATGTACCACGCTCATCGGGCTGTCGAGTCTCTCACACTCGACCGTGAGGTGGTCCATCTCCGTGATGAGTTGTCGAACCGCTACGCCGAGATGGTCTACAACGGCTTCTGGTTCGCACCTGAACGCGAGGCCCTGCAACACTTCATGGATGATCTTCAGAAATCGGTTACAGGTGAAGCCAGGCTCAAGCTGTACAAGGGCCTCGCGACAATTGACGGCCGTCGCTCGGACACCCACGCTCTCTACGACGAAGCCACAGTCACGTTCGAAGCAGACGACGTCTACAACCAGGGTGATGCCGAAGGCTTCATCCGTCTCCAGTCCCTACGCCTACGGACCTTTGCGGAGAAGAGGCTTGGTGAAGGTGAATAGGAACAGCCGTCAGCCGACAGCAGTCAGCCGTCCCCCTTTCAAGGGGGACAAGCGACGAGTTCTACGAGGAGCTAGGGGGATGCACCAAGCGGCACGGGGTCCGTTGGCTCTCGCGTTATCCCCCTGCATCGTCGCTGGTGCTCCTCTGCCGTCCCCCTTGAAAGGGGGACGGGTGTGGCGAAAAACAGGATCGCTATGACTCTCTGGGGTGGTGGACGCTTTGATGAGGGTCCTGCTGAGTCGTTGTGGCGTTTCACGGTAGATATCTCAGATCGGCGGTTGTTGTCCGTCGACATCAAGGGATCGCTGGCACACGTTGCCATGCTCGGCGAGGTTGGGCTGTTATCCCAACAAGAGACAGCGTCGATCTCCGAGGGACTCCTCGCTATTCGGGGCGAGGCGGACTCAGGGTCATTTGAGTTCCTCGACACGGACGAGGACGTCCACAGTGCGGTTGAACGCAGGCTCGGAGAACTGGTCGGTGACCTTGCAGGCAAACTCCATACGGGCAGGTCTCGTAACGACCAGGTTGCACTTGACTTCCGTCTGTATCTTGTGGAGGCCGCTGGTGACAGAGTCGTGCAACTCGAACGGTTCATCGGTGTCCTCGTCGACCAGGCGAAGCTGGCCGGTGAGAAGGTCATCCCCAGCTACACCCACGTCCAGCAGGCACAGGCGGTCCCGCTTGCGCACCACCTCCTTGCCTATGCATGGATGCTCAAGCGCGATGTCGATCGGTTCAACGATGCTGTGGTGAGACTGGACGTGTCTCCGCTCGGCGCCGGAGCATCTGGCGGCTCTTCGCTGCCATTGGACCCAGTTGCCTCGGCACATAATCTCGGCATGCAGGGCGTGTTCACGAATTCGATGGATGCTGTTGGGTCGAGAGATTTCGCCGCGGAATTCGTGTGGTGTGCGACCCAGTCGATGCTCCACCTGTCACGCCTATCCGAGGAGTTGATCCTGTGGTGCTCGACCGAGTTCAACTGGGTGACGTTCTCTGATGCGTACACGACGGGTTCTTCTGCAATGCCTCACAAGAAGAACGCGGACATCGCGGAACTCGTCCGTGGGAAGGCATCGACAGTCATCGGCGATCTCACCGCGATTACGGCTCTGCAGAAGGGGCTACCGATGACCTACAACCGTGACCTTCAGGAGGACAAGCGCCTGGTGTTCCATGCAGATGACTCCCTCGCTGGTGCCCTCGATGCTCTTGGTGGAATGGTCGCAACAGCGGTGTTTCATCCCCCACCTCCGACGGCGTGGGTGACGGCTCTCGACCTTGCGGAGGTTCTGGTCGAGCGTGGCGTGCCGTTCCGCGAGGCCCATCACGTTGTTGGACGCCTTGTTTCCGCGTTGATCGCCGATGACCGCGGCTTTGACGATCTCACACCGGATGAACTAATCGCTGCCGATGGCAGGTTCGTGCCTTCCGATATCGATCGTGTCGACCCTGTGCGGTCCGTCGATGCCAGGCGCACGGCCGGTGGCGGATCGATGCAGTCCGTCGCCACGCAGATCGAGCAACTCGAGGTCTTCCTCGAGCGTTGATCACCCCGTACCCGAGGTTTCTGTCAGGCGGCCTGTGCGGCCGTCTCGGTGGGACACACCGCACAGCCAAGGGTGTCGCAGTGGGCAACGACCGAGACGGCTAGGTCAGCCGAAGCGAAGAACGCCTCAAGGTCGGAGTCAGACAGCGACATGAGATCGGTTGTCTGTGGTGTCTGAATCAGGTGCATTGTTTCCATACCCATAACGTATCAAACGGGTGTGACAGAATGGGAAGAAGAGCTCAGAACACAGATAGGAGAGCACAGACCAGAGGTTGGGGAGTCCGCGGGATAGGGTCTTTCATCCGGTGTTCTCCGGTCTGTGTTCTGTGTTCTGAGCTCTGTATTCTTCTTCTTATGGAATTCAAGCGATATGCCGATGCGGTCCCTTTTGAGTTCGGGGACTTCGAGTTGAGAGAACTCACGCCCGATGCGTTCGATCTGGCGTCGTTCGCCGAAGTGATCGTTCCTATAGGTGTGGAGCGGCCATCACGGGTGTCGATTAAGGATCACCGGATATACCTGTGTCTAAAAGGCGACCTCGAGTTCACCGTTGAGGGCACCGTGGTCCACCTCACCAAAGGCGATGTGCTACACATCTCCAAGGACGAGACGTACGGGTTTCACAATGGCGGCTATGAGGAAGGCCGGCTTCTTCTTCTCCGTGTCCCAGGACCGACGATGCCCGGTTCAGCCCACGTGTGATCAGGCACCGGCTGGCAAGACATAGCGCCACACCATCACGAAGTGAACAGAGGTGGCCGCCACGACCATCACGTGGAACACCTCGTGGTACGAGAACACCCGCGGCCAGAGCTTTGGCCTGTTGGTGATCAGCAGAACCATCCCGATCGAGTAGATCAGCCCCCCGATCAGAGTAAGCACCGATGCCAACCAGCCCAACTCCTGGACGAACTCCCACGCCATGAACACACCTAGCCAACCCATCGAGATCGCAAGGATCATCGAGAACGTTTGTTTCTCTCTGGGGAAGAAGGAGTGCTGGATAACGCCAACAGCGACGGTGCCCCACGCGATCGCCAGCACCGCCCACATGAATGTCCCGTCAAGCGTCGCTATGGCGACCGGGGTGTAGGTGCCAGCAACGAGAACGAGGATCATCGAGTGGTCGAGTCGTTGCATGCGCTGCTTCCACTTGAGCCGCCATGGGACGGCGTGGTAGAGAGAACTGGTGCTGTAGAGCGCCACCATGGCAAGACCAAATACGATGGCTCCTGTCCGGATTCCCCAGTCAGGGGAACTCAACGCCAGGAGGATGGTCCCGAACACTGCGACGATTGCAGACGCGCCATGGAGGAACCCGCGAACGGGATTCTGCATCTTGCCGAGGGTCCACCGCTGATCAGCCATTCTGGGCAGCGTACAACGCTCCCCATCTATCTACAAGCTCGTTGACAGCGCTGGAGCCTAGGCTTGGGGTAATCGTCAGCCGAGTCGACCTATCGGAGACACCGTGTCCCTGAAACAGCGAGCCGTGCGCCCCCTGTACCGCGTGTACGAGGAGCGACTCCTATCGAGCCTCGACCGCGACGCGTTGCCCAAACACATCGGAGTGATCCACGACGGACACCGTCGCTATGCACGAGCCGAGGGACTGCCGGACTACGAAGCGTCTTACAGGGTGGGAATGGCAAAATTCGAGGAGTTCCTTGAATGGACTTCTGAGCTGGAGATCTCGGCTGTGACTTGTTGGCTTCTGTCCACCGAGAACCTTCAGCGGTCGGACGAGGAACTGGCTCCGTACTACAGCGTCCTGATCGATCTGTTCAAACGGATCCCACAATCACCGGCGGGTATCGGTGTCAGAGTCAAGTTCATAGGCAGCCTCGACCTCCTCCCAGCGGAACTCGTCGAGGCGGCCAAGAACCTCGAGGAAGAGTGCTCGGGCGGTCCAAGACGTGTCACGATCGCTCTTGCATACGGAGGCAGGCAAGAGATAGTGGACGCCGTCAAGGATCTCGTCAACGATCTTGCCGACGATGGTATCGAAGCCGAAACCATGGCCGAACATATCGACAGGGACGCCATGTCAGCCAGGATGTACGCCTCGGATCTGCCCGACCCCGACCTCGTCTTGCGAACGTCTGGCGAGGCTCGACTCTCAGGCTTCCTGCTCTGGCAGGCTGCCTATGCCGAGTATTCTTTCGTCGATGTCTATTGGCCAGCATTCCGGCGCGTCGACTTCCTGCGCGCTCTGCGTGACTTCACGAGACGCGAGCGCAGATACGGCAAATAGCCGTCAGCCGTCAGCCGTCAGC
>JAMBLL010000317.1 GCA_023336765.1 Actinomycetes bacterium
ACACCCTGGGTGTCGAGGCGCCAACACGAGCAAGGAGCCAGAATGGAGACGGTGCGACTTACCACCGGACAAGCGATCGTACGCTGGGTGGTTGCGCAGCGCACAGAAATCGACGGTATCAACGTTCCGCTATTTCCTGGCGTATTCGGGATCTTCGGCCACGGCAATGTCGTGTCCCTCGGCGAGGCCCTCTCCACCGTCAAGGACGAATTGCCGACATGGCGAGGCCACAACGAGCAATCCATGGCGCTCGCGGCAGTCGCGTTCGCCAAGGCAAAACGTCGGCGCCAGATCATGATCGCCACGTCGTCCGTGGGGCCAGGGTCGACCAATATGGTGACGGCCGCAGCGGTCGCCCATGCCAACCGGCTACCGCTGCTGCTGATCAGCGGCGACACCTTCCAACACCGCATCGTGGATCCGGTTCTCCAACAGGTCGAGCATTTTGGCGAGCCATCGACCACCGTCAGCGACTCGTTCCGCGCTGTCACACGATTCTGGGACCGCATTACGCGCCCGGAACAGATCATCCAGTCCCTCCCCCAGGCTGTTTCCATCATGCTCGATCCTGCCGACTGCGGCCCGGCCTACATCGGACTTCCCCAGGATGTCGCCGCTGAGGCATATGACTACCCGTTGGGATTCTTCGATACGACCGTGCACCACATCCGCCGACCCGGACCCGACGCTCGCGAGGTTGCGGCTGCCGCTGCCGTGCTCGCTCAAGCCGACAAACCGCTTCTCATTGCCGGAGGCGGCGTCCACTACTCAGGCGCGGTTGAGGAGCTCACTGCTTTCGCTGTCGCCAGGGGGATCCCGATCGTCGAGACGGTCGCTGGCAGAGCGACGATGGTGTACGACCATCCGAACTACTTCGGGCCAATCGGAGTCACCGGAAGCACATCTGCCAATGCGCTTGCCACAGACGCGGACGTCGTCGTGGCAGTCGGTACCCGGCTTCAGGACTTCACCACTGGATCGTGGTCCGTCTTCAGGAACCCCGACATGCGGCTCATCTCCATCAACGTCGGACGGTTCGATGCCACGAAGCACCACTCCCTGTCGGTCGTCGGGGATGCTCTGATCTCTCTCCAGGAACTCGACTCGCTTCTGGGCGACTACCACGCCCCTGCCGATTGGCTCGAACACGGTGATGTTGAGCGACGCGCCTGGCGTGAGTACCTCGACGATCTCGTGAACCAGGACCTCGACACGCCGACGTATGCACAGGTCGTACGGGCAGTGAATGATCTCGCCGATGTACAGGACTATCAGGTCGCTGCTGCCGGTGGACTCCCCGGTGAGATAAACATGGGCTGGCGATCGAAGTCAGTCGGCTCCGTCGACGTTGAGTACGGCTTCTCATGCATGGGATACGAGATCCCAGGTGCCTGGGGAGCGAAAATGGCTCTCCTTGATCGCGACGTCATCGCGTGGGTCGGTGATGGGTCGTATCTCATGATGAACTCCGACATCCACTCGACCGTTGCTACCGGGCACAAGGTCATATTCATCGTGTGCGACAACGGTGGATTCGCGGTGATCAACCGCCTTCAGATGAACACGGGCGGGGAGGAGTTCAACAACCTCCTCGAACACACGAAGCGGGTTCGTGACACGCGGGTCGATTTCGTCAAGCACGCCGAATCGCTGGGAGCGATCGCTGAAAGGGTCTCGGGTATCGGAGAACTTCGAGACGCCTTCGGCAGGGCCAAGGCAGCGGACCGCAGCTATGT
>JAMBLL010000318.1 GCA_023336765.1 Actinomycetes bacterium
CATACCTACTTCGTACTACTGCCCGATGCCTCGCGTGTTCGAGTCGACCCTGCCGAAATCCGGAGTGCCACGAAAGAATCAGGTTCCCCTCGGGTGGTTCGTTATCACGATCTCCCTGAGATGCTCGGGACTCACCTTCGTGTACAGCTGGGTCGTAGAGACACTTGCATGGCCGAGCATCTCCTGGACGGTCCGCAGGTCTGCCCCACCCTCGACCATGTGGGTGGCAGCGCTGTGGCGCAGTACGTGAGGAGACAACCGGGCCCGGTCGATGCCAACGGAAACACCGCGGTACCGAACGATCCTCCAGATCGCCTGTCGGCTCATGGCGTTTCCTCTCACGGTCAAGAACAGGTTGCCAGGGTCCTTCCCCGGTATCCGAACGGTGAGCCTGTCTTCGAGCCACACACGTATTGCGCGTGCCGCGTACGATCCGACAGGGACGAGTCGTTGCTTGTTTCCCTTCCCTGTCACCATTGCGGTGTCGGTCTCGAAGTCCACGTCGTATACGTCGAGGCCGATGAGTTCCGAGACACGGCATCCCGTGGCGTACAGCATTTCGAGGATCGCTTTGTCACGTCTACCGATCAGGGTGGTGAGGTCTGGAGCTTCGACCAGTCTTGTAACTTCGTCGATGTCGAGTGCCTTCGGTAGCGCCTGTGGCCGCGACGGCGAAGCAACCGTTGCGGTTGGATCGTCCGTTGCATGGTCCTCTGCGATCAGGAATCGGTGATAGGCCCTGATGGAGGCGAGCTTTCGAGCCACCGACGTGGGCGCAAGTCCCCGCTCGCGCAAAGAGGCAATGTGAACAAGGACAACTTCCTCTGACGTGTTGCCACCGTGACGGACGATCGTCTCGTGATACTGGCTCAGGTCCCTGGCGTATGCCGATGCCGTATGGGGGGACAATCCGCGTTCTGCACGCAACGAAACGATGAACTCGTGCCCGTGCTCAGGTAGCTCCACGAAGCCGCTCCGCGAGCAGGATCCCCGCCACCGTCTTGGCATCGGTGATCGCGCCCCGAGCCACTTCTTCGACTGCCTGTTGGAAGGGCATGGTGAATACCCGCGCTTCTCGTTCTTCAGCACCGACGGGGCGAGCTATGCCTGGTGTGACCGAGGGTGCGAGATAGATCGTGATCAGCTCATTGGTGAACCCTACGCCGGTCTTGAGATCCGTGAGGTGGATGAGGTCGTGTGCACCATAGCCTGTCTCTTCTGCGAGTTCTCTCTCAGCGGCGCTGCGCTTGTCCTCACCCCGCATGTCGAGTTTCCCTGCGGGTATCTCCACCACCACCTCATCAACGGGTGCCCGGTATTGGGCTATGAGCACGATGTCGTCTCCACAAAGAGGTACGACGGCCACGGCGCCTGGGTGTACGACAACAACCCGTTCGATGTCCTCGCCGGTCGGTGTGCGAATGGTGGAGACGTCAACGCGCAGGAATCCGAGATCGGCGGCTGTTGCTGTGTGGACTATCTCGAAACCGTGATTGTCGGTCAACTGACCTGCTTTGCCACCGGCACATCGGTCCTCGATGGAGGTTGTGTCGTCACAGCAGCCGTGGCAGCGGCGACGAACCCATCGAACAGAGGGTGTGGGGCATCAGGTCGCGACACGAGTTCTGGATGAGCCTGGGTCGCGATGAAATACGGATGGTCGGGGATCTCGATGAATTCGACGAGTCTGTCGTCTGGTGAGGTACCAGACATCGACATCCCGCCTTCGATCAGGGCCTGGCGGTATCTGTTGTTCACTTCCCAACGGTGCCGGTGACGCTCATAGACAACCTCTGATCCATAGAGCGACCGTGCGAGGGAGCCTTCCTCAAGTTTGGCTGGATACACACCAAGACGCATCGTGCCACCCTTGTCGGAAACGTCCTTCTGTGTCTCCAACAGGTCGATGACAGGATCGGGAGTCAGTGGGTCGAACTCACTGGAGTGGGCGTTCATCAATCCGAGAACGTTTCGCGAGTACTCGATCACCGCACATTGGAGACCGAGACAGAGGCCCAGGAAGGGGACGTTGTGTTCCCTGGCGTAGCGGACTGCCTGGATCTTCCCTTCGATGCCTCTGATCCCGAAGCCACCAGGCACGAGGATGCCATCAAGGTCCTCGAGATACGAATCGACGAGCATGCCGTCGATGTTCTCGGCTGCGATCCATCGGATGTTGACGTTGACTCGAGACGTGCGGCCGGCGTGGCGTAGTGCCTCGACAACAGAGAGATATGCATCGGGGAGATCTATGTACTTGCCAACGATCCCGATGGTGATCTCGCCCGTCGGCGATGCCATGGCGCTCACCATCTCTTCCCATGCCTTCAGGTCCGGTTCGGGGTCGTCGAGTTCGAGTTCCCGGCACACGACCGTATCGAGACCTGCCTCGTGGAGGGCCAGTGGCACGGCGTAGATGTTCGACACGTCGAGCGCATTGATCACAGCGTCGGGTTCAACGTCACAAAAGAGGCTGATCTTGCGTCTGGCGCTGTCGTCGATCGGCCGATCAGAGCGAACGACGATGATCTCGGGAAGGATGCCCCTGGAGCGGAGTTCAGCAACAGAGTGTTGCGTCGGTTTGGTCTTGAGCTCCTCGCTCGTGGACAGGTACGGCACAAGGGTGACATGGATGTAACAGACGTTCTCCTCGCCCACATCCTTGCGCATCTGGCGAATCGCCTCGAGGAACGGGAGCGATTCGATGTCTCCAACTGTCCCTCCAACCTCGGTGATGACGACGTCCACGTCGTCTCGCTGACCCAATTTGCGAATCCGCGACTTGATCTCGTTGGTGATGTGTGGGATGACCTGGACCGTTGCACCGAGATAATCGCCACGGCGTTCCTTGCGGATCACAGACTGATAGATGGAACCCGTCGTGACGTTCGAGTCGCGACTGAGCCGTTCTCCAACGAAACGCTCGTAGTGTCCAAGGTCGAGATCTGTCTCCCCACCGTCATCCGTCACGTACACCTCGCCGTGTTCGAACGGGTTCATCGTTCCTGGATCGACATTGATGTAGGGGTCGAGTTTCTGTAGGACGACGCGGTATCCTCTGGCTTTGAGGAGTCGTCCCAGCGATGCCGAGGTGATGCCCTTGCCAAGGCTCGAAGTCACCCCACCGGTTACGAATACGTGCTTGATCACGTGCATCCTCCGCCTGGGAAGTACGGATGATACCAGAGTTCACTGATCCTCACGCGCTTTCCCCCTTATCTCTGCTGTCATCGGCGAGTTCGAGTAGTTCCTCGGCGTGACCCATTGCCGTGTCTGAACCCTCCATTCCCGCAAGCATACGCGAGATCTCAGCAGTTCTGGAGGTCCCCTCGAGAACGGTGATCGTCGCAGTCGTTCCCTCTCTCGCTACGGTGAAATGATGATCTCCGTGGGCTGCTACCTGGGGAAGGTGTGTGACACAGATCACCTGGCGGGTGCGTGCAAGTGATGCCAGCTTCTCACCCATAGCAAGGGCTGTGGTTCCGCCGACACCTGCATCGATCTCGTCGAAGGCCACAACGTCGGCATCTGCAACACCACAGGCAAGAGTCAGCGCAAGGACGAGACGTGAGAGTTCCCCACCCGATGCAATGGAGGCGATGGGTGCCCGAGTCAGGGAGTCGTCCGAAGCGAACAGCACGGTGAGTCTGTCGGTACCTGTTGCTCCTGGATCCTTCGGTTCGATGAGGATGCTGACGATCGGCTTGTCGAACCCGAGGTCCTTGAGATGATCGATCGTGACGCGTGATACATCAACGGCGCGGCCGGTACGCAGGTTGGTGAGTTCCGTTGCCGCCGCTGTGAGAGTATCCGCGGCCTCAGCGTGGCGGACTTCGAGTGTCTCTGCTGCGAGGAGGAGACCGTCGATGGCTTCGGCTCTCTGGCTGGCAGATTTCGCGAATGCGCTGATGTCGGCGATCGTCTCTCCATACTTGCGTTTGAGTGCGGAGAGGTCGGCGAGGCGTTGCTCGTCGGTGGCGAGGGCATGGGGGTTCGCCTCGATGCCATCGCCGTACCTCGCGATGTCGACGGACACCTCGTGGAGGTTTGCCATGGCACTGGCAAGCCTGTCGCGTAGATCCGCAATTCCGGGATCCAGCCGGAGAACCCGATCCAGGGACACGAGGGCCGAACCGATTGCTCGGTCAACTCCTGTCTCTCCAAGAGCTTCCGAAGCCGCTGCGATCTCGGTGGAGATCTCCTCGGCGTGGCGAAGTCGGCCCAATCTGGTGCGAAGTTCCTCTTCGTCTCCCACCACAAAGGCGGCGTCGGTGATCTCTTCGATCTGGAATCGGGTCATCTGGAGTTCTCGTTCGAGACCCCTGCGGTCGGATCCGATCGTCTCCATCTCGGTTTCTATCGAACGAAGCTCTCGATAGGCATCGGTGTACGCGGCCAGAGTTAGGCGCTGGTCAGGGGTGAATGTTCCATCGATGAGCCCACGGATGCCGTCGGATCTGGTCAAGGTGTGCTGGTCGTGCTGGCCAACGATGCTCACGCGCGGTCCAACGATGTCGGTGATCTGTGTTGCAGTGACAGGAGTGCCATTGAGATAGGCACGCGACCGATTCTTCGTGACGACTCGTCTCACAACGAGTTCCTCATCCCCTACTCCCAGGAATCTCGCTGCAACCTCGGCCGTATCGTCGTGCGGTCCGATGGTTCCTTTCGACGCCGTTCCTCCACTCACGAGGCGCAGGGCCCCGAGGATCAGGGTCTTGCCCGTCCCCGTTTCTCCTGTGATGACGGTCAGCCCTGGCCCGGGTGTAAGAACAGCATCAGCGATGAGGCCAACGTTGCGCGCACGGATCTCATCCAGCATCGCCAAGTCCGAACTGGTCGCGAACCGCTTCGGGGAACGGGTGCCTCCCAAGGCTGAGGAATCCGACCATCGACGGTCCCCGCTCGATCGTGATGTCCTGGCCGGAAGGCAGGACGCAGAGTTCACGACCATCCACATTGATGCGCGCAGGCCGGTCAACGAGGACACGCAGCGTAACAACAGCATCCGGTGCGAGAACGATGGGGCGGGTAAGCAGGCTGTGGGGAGCGATCGGTGTCAGGATCAACGCATCGAGTGACGGATCGACCACAGGCCCACCTGCCGAGAGCGAGTAGGCAGTCGACCCGAGTGAGGATGCAACGATGATCCCATCGGTGCGGTAGGAAGCGAGATCGCTGCCGTTCACCTGGACCGCCACCTCGATGATGCGTTGACTGACCACCTTCTCAACGACGATGTCGTTGATCGCAAGCGCATACACATCGCCGGACCTGACCGAAACGGTGCTGTGGCGCCTCACGGTGTACGAGTCATGGGCGATGGCGTTTGCGAGGTCACCGATCTCGGATGCCTCGTACTCAGCGAGATACCCGACCCGTCCGACATTCACACCACAGAGAGGAATGTCGAGGTCAAGGGCTGCTGAGGCCGCAGCGAGCACCGTTCCATCTCCGCCGATAGCAACGATCGCTTCGGGATCGGCAAGGTCGTATGCAGCTTCGACGGAACGTTCTGTGAGCATCGCGATGAGGTCGCGGGCGATCTCATCTGCTTGAGGTTTGTCGTTTCGAACAACGATCCGTATGCGCTTCACAGCGTCACTCCTTTGGTGAGTTCTGCGATGACATCGTCGTGCACGGTACCGCGTTGACGTCTGAACCATGTGACATACTCGATATTGCCCGCCGTCCCAGTGATCGGCGACTCGATGATGCCACACAGCCCAAGACCGATGGAGCGATAGTCCGACACGACGTCATGGACAACATCGTATCGCACAGCTGCGTCACGAACGATGCCCCCCTTTCCCACCCTCTCCCTCCCGGCCTCGAACTGAGGCTTGACGAGGAGGATCCAATCAGCATCGACCCCTCCAAGAGCGTTGAGGGCATTCGAGACGGTCGTGAGGGAGATGAACGAGAGATCACCCACGATAAGGTCGAACGGTGCTCCGATCTCGGTGGGATCAGCGTGCCGGATGTTCGTGCGTTCGATCACCTCGACATTTGGCTCGTTTCGTATCCGCCAGTGCAGCTGCCCGTACCCAACATCGAGTGCGACCACGCTAGCGATGCCTCTTTGGAGCAGGCAGTCCGTGAAGCCGCCGGTGGATGCTCCGACATCGATCGCACGCCTGCCGTCTATGGGAACGCCGAAGGTGTCGAGGGCGGCATCGAGTTTCTTGCCAGCTCGACTTACGAACGGTTCAGGCTTTGCCACCAGATGAACGGCATCGGCGGGTGATACGAGTGTTGAAGGCTTGGGTGCAGCGTTTGCGTTGACTCGTACAAGGCCAGCGTCGATGGCTCGGCGTGCTTGTGTGCGACTTTCGACGAGTTTTCGTCGGACGAGTTCAGCATCGAGTCTTCGTCTGGTCAGGATGGATCCTCTGGTACCGGTTCGGGTGTGGAGGTTGTCCCATCGAGCTCGCCGGCGAGGCGGTCTGCCAGGTCTTCTGCGATCCCTGGCGCATCGGCCGGGTCGGCATCGTGTAACGACTGAAGGTCGGTGTCACGTGCTTCTGGGTCGATTGGTCTGTCCGTCATGTGTGCATTATCCCCTATCTGTGGTGTGGTCGTGCTCATTCCGACAAGAGAGACGGAAGTTCGGCGATCGAAGCGAGTACGTGGTGTGGAGCGTGGTCTGGTGTGATCTCCGTCGAGGCGGTCGTGACTCCTGTCATCACGAGGACGGCGTGCCATCCGGCTCTTCGCGCCATTGCAAGGTCTGTCTCGGGTCTGTCACCGATAACCCAGACGGAATCACCACGCAGCATCTCACGAACAAGCGTCAGCATGGGAACGTGTGGTTTGCCGCACGCCAGCGGGTCAACGCCGCTTGCGGTCGCTATCGCCGAAACTATGGAACCAGCGCCTGGTGCTGGACCGGTCTGGGTTGGGAACGTGGCATCAGTGTTCGTTGCAATGAAGGATGCGCCGCCCCTGATGAGCCTGGATGCGAAATCGATTTTCTCGTACGAGATGCCTCTGTCGAGTCCAACAACGACGCAGTCAGCCGTCGTGTCCTGGACGATCTCGAGGTCCGCCGCTTCAAGCGTTTGGACGAGCCCAGGCTCGCCGACCACGAAGACTCGCTTGTGGCGGGCACTTGCCCAACTCGCTGCGGCCATCGCGGACGTCACGACATCGGCAGTGGGTGAAGTGAACCCGGTGCGCACCTCGATGTTCTCCAACACCGTTGCTGGTGTACGCGTCGAGTTGTTCGTTGCGAACACGATGTGCCACCCCGCTTCGTCGATGGCAGACAGGGCGGTCCCTGCTCCTGGTACCGCGCGTGCATCGACGTACACAACACCGTCGAGGTCGAAAACGATCGTTCCCAACGGTTCGCGGCTTGTCTTACCATCTGTCTGCGTCATGTTCCATCCATTTCAGCCACTTGTGTACACGAACCCTGCGATCGCCAGGTTTGGAGAGCCTACGAGGCTCTCCTCTGATCGTGCACCTGGCGTGCGTAATCCTATATCGGTGAATGCTCTCCATGCCGGTTACGAGGAGGGAACCTATCTGCGAGGAGAGCACCGATGCCGCGCGATGCTCGATCGGTCGGTGATGGTGGAGGATCCGACGTCGTACGTCGACTATCGGATCGAAAGGCCGGGGATCGAAGCGCTGCGCGGCATCGTGGGCATCCTCGAACTTGACAAGGCCTCCCTCTACATGCACGAGGCAGTCATGCCATCGGCAGTTGCAGCACGAAGCGCCGACATCGAGCGTGCCGGAGCGTTCCTCGAGCCTGTCGTTATCGCAGCGCGCGGAGGAGGGCTGCTGGCAGATACCGACGACTTGGCCGAGATGCGGTCAGTCATGTACGGGGACGAGGTCCACACCGTCGCCGCGGCATCACCAGACCATGACCATGGCTTGAACGCAGAAACCGAGTTCGTGGTGATCGATGGCCATCACCGTATCGCTGCGGCACGACAACACGCACACCTCAACGCAATGGTTCCGTCGATCCTCGCGTTCGTCGTGGACGTGGATTCACCTGGACTGTTCGTGGTTCCCCAGCATCGTGTGCTCGGTGGGCGGGTCGTGGATCTCGATGCGATCCCAGACCATATCTCCACTGGCCCGTACCAACGTGGAGATACCGTGCCTCCGGGCTCCGTTGCCATTGTTGGCCAGGGTGTGTCCGTTGTGCTATCCGTGTCGAGCCCACGGCCAGAGGACCTACAGGCGAGGATCAGCTCAGTGACGCTCGCCGATCATCTGATCGAACCGCTCTCCCTATGGGTACAGGGGTTCGCAACACGTGAGGTCGATGCCTATGCAGAACTCGACAGCGGTGCGTGTGCAGTTGCGATCATGGGCGATCTCGCGATGTCCGATATCGTTGGAACGGCTTCAGCGGGAATCGTGCTGCCCGAGAAGACAACGTGCTTCAACCCGAAAGTCGCAGTAGGCCTGGTCGGAGTGACCTCGTAGGACAGATCACCATTCGGCGTCCCCCTTTCAGGGGGGAC
>JAMBLL010000319.1 GCA_023336765.1 Actinomycetes bacterium
CTGGCGACCTTGAGCTGCTCACGGCTGAACGGATCTGTCAACCAGCCGTTGGCGCTGCTAATCGGCTCCTAATCGATGTGCGGGATTGTTGCGTCGTAACAGGCCCCGAGACCCTGGGCACAACACGATCGAGAAGGACAGGACCCATGACAACCATTATCACACAGAGGCCGAACAGCCCTCAGCTCAGCAGGCCTCAAATCAACAAGATCATCATGCTCATAGTGGCCATCGGCATCGCTGCCATGACAATCGCCACGCAGCCGTTCAACTCTGGCGTCCCACCAGAACAGATCGAAGGTTCTCCCTGGCGGCGCGCCGCTCCCTTGGATCTGACGTCGCCTGGAGCCGTGTGGTGTTGCCTTGGCTCCAAGCCTGCCGAGCGACTGGGCAGAGGGGTGACGGATGTGGGCGACGTGACGTCGAGTGTTGACAACAGTCGCCGCGTGAACCCTCTCGTCGTCCGCTCTGTTGGCCTCGATCCTGGAGATATCGACAAGCTGATCGGCGGGACCGTGTACGCCGAGGTTCGACATACCCGTTCCTCGATCAACCACGTGAGGTAGCACAGATATGAGCGGCTGGAGCTCCCGGCCCGTGTTGACGGAGTTCCAGCCGCGCAAGTCGAGAGTTGCGCATGTCGTCCTCGCTAATCGGTACCTAATCGGGGTGAGCGATGGTATCGCCAACAAGGAACACCACCCTGAAGCGGGTGCGGTGATCGAGAGGGAGAGACAATGACCGGACACAACCACCTGATGAGCAACTCATACGTTGCTGCCTATCAGGCCGAACTCAAAGACGCCATCCGCAGTGCTCGACGGGGCGACAACCTACTGCGTGCCGCACATCAGCGTGTGTCGGCATGGCTTACCGAGACAAGGGTGAGAACCACGGCTGCGAAGCGATCACGTGTTGCTTCGACAGATGTGAGGAGCTTCGACCGATCGAGTTCGACCGGAGCGTGCGAGATCAGCGACGGACTTGCGGTGTGACGCTGAGGAAACAATGACGAATCATGAACGGAGTAAGAGCAATGACCACATACAACGACCAGCTGAATAACAGATACATCGCTGGCCATCTGGCTGGTGTTACGGCGAATACCGATAGCAAGAGACGCGTGATGGGGCTGCTCAGTGCATTGCGAGGCCACGCGGACTGGGAGCTCATCCGTTCCTGGGTATGGCCCCGATCAGGAGGCGGCCTCGAAGCGGATACACGTCAGATCAGGAACTACCGCCGGTCAAGGACGCCGGGTGCGTGCGAAGTACGTCTTGGGCTTCGCCTCGCAACCTGAAGACATATCGCCAAGAGATGAGGCCGAGGACTCTGAGGATCCAGATCCCAGAGTCCTCGGTCGCGCTCGAGGTGTGGGGCATGGCGTCGCTATCGGTGTCGACCACCGACCGCATCAGAGCCAGTCTGGACGACTTCCAGGGATCCGTTCACGCGGCAGACGTGGGGTTGCTCCGGGAGCTAATCGGTTCCTAATCGGTGTGGGGGATGGTGATGTCAACAGAGGGCCACCACCCCAATGGCGGTAGCCACACATAGGAGAGGGAAGACAATGACCACCATCACTACCGGGACCTCCGGTCCCCAGGCCTGGAAGATCGCTCTGGTTGCAGGGGCAGTCGGTTTGGCGACACTCGTCGCCGTGAACCTGCCACAGACCACAAGCGACGAGACAGGCCAACCAGTCGCCGAGACGGCGACGGCAACGCTGCCCGAGTCTGTGACAGGATTCGAGTACAACAACGAATCGACCTCGGGTCAGGCCACAAGCCCTGGCGTGACGACACCCTACGCTGGTAACAGTGGCGAACTGTTCCCGTATGAGAACGGGCAGGCGCCACAGACGGTCCAGAGTCAGGGTGTCACCCGTGTTGATCCTCGTGCAGCGGCCGCAGCGGGGTTGAACCCGGGTGCAATCGATGCGATCGTGGGAGGAACCACTCGTGTGGCTCCTACCCCTGACAGCATCGCCGACGCTCAGGTTCGTGCGGAAGCCGCCCAGATCGTACCGGCAACTTCGCTTGCAACTTCGGATGAAGCTCTTGTGAATCCGGTTCCTGAGGTCGATGCTGGGCAGTTGATCCAGGATCTCATTGCTGCTCAGCTTGCTGCGCCGGCAGTTGGCCTCGCTACCTTGGATGAGGCTCTTGTGAACCCGGTTCCTAAGGTCGATGC
>JAMBLL010000320.1 GCA_023336765.1 Actinomycetes bacterium
CTGCAGCTTCTTCGCCATCTGCAGCTTCTTCGCCATCTGCAGCTTCTTCTGGCTGTGAGCTGACGGCTGACGGCTGATGGCTTTCCTCGGCTGATGGCTGTGCCCCAGCCCCATCACCGTCTTGAACCGTTTCGAATTCGACATCCTCATCGTCCTCGACATCGAGGCCGAGATCCTGGGACTCAGAACGAATGTCGATTCGATATCCCGAGAGCCTGGCGGCCAGACGGGCGTTCTGCCCCTCCTTGCCGATGGCGAGCGAAAGCTGATGGTCAGGTACGACCACGATCGCGGTGGTCTCGTCGTCATCGAGTCGGACAGCCTGGACGCGTGCAGGGCTCAGGGCCTCAGCGATGAACACTTCGAGGTCCTCGTCCCACTCGACGATGTCGACCTTCTCACCCTTGAGTTCATTGACGACCTGGCGAACCCTCGATCCGCGAGCACCAACGCACGCTCCGACGGGATCGATGTTGGGATCGTGGGAGACAACAGCGATCTTCGTGCGGTGGCCCGCTTCTCTGGCGATCGCTTTGATCTCGATGTCTCCATCGACGAGTTCTGGCACCTCAAGCTCGAACAAGGCCCGGATGAACTCCGGATGGCTACGTGACACAACGATCTGAGGCCCCTTGCCTTCGCCGCGAACTTCGAGGATCCATGCTTTGACCCTGTTGCCACGCTCAAGACGCTCGTATGGGATCTTCTCGGAACCTGGCAGGATGGCCTCGGCATCTCCGAGGTCCAGGATGGAGTATCGATGGTCTGACTGTTGGATGATCCCTGTAATCAGGTCACCTTCGCGACCGTCGTAGATCGCAAAGATCTGATCACGTTTGGCATCGCGCAAACGCTTCAGAATGACCTGTTTGGCTGTAGATGCGGCAATCCTTCCGAAGTCCTCCGGCGTATCAAGCCATTCATCGGTGACATTGCCGTCCTCGTCGAGTTCCTGACCATAGACGCTGATCTCCCCGGTGTCGGCATCGATCGTAACGCGGGCCTCCTCAGCAGCACCAGGCGTCCGCTTGTAGGCGGATACAAGGGCGTTCGCCAACGCTTCAAGAATGATGTCGCGCGGGACACCCTTCTCCCGTTCAAGCAGGTCGAGCGCATCCATCAGGTTATAATCCATCGTATCTCCTACGCGTCCTTGCCCGGACGGGGGCTCTTTTCCCATACATAGACCGTTCGTGCAGACGATACGTCATCGTATGAAATCTCTCGCTCTTGGCCATCTATGTCCACGGTGAATCCTGTGTCACCGGAACTCGTGATGATGCCCTTGTGTTCTTTCGTGCCGTCGACCTCGCGGAAAGTCTTTACCTTCACCATGGCATCGATGGACTTCTCGAAGTGGCGAGGCCTGGTGAGCTTGCGCTCAAGGCCCGGCGACGTAACTTCCAGCGTGTATGAGCCCTTGAAAGGGTCGTCATCGTCGATCAGTCTGGAGATGCCTCGCGATAGTTCCGCGATGCGGTCGACACCGACTGCTTCCTTGCTGTCAACGGTGACGCGCACGATCTGACCACCGCCAAGTATCTCGACATCGTCGAGCTCGATACCTTCGGCAGCCACATAGGGATCTATCCGATCCCACAGCTTCTGTGCGACGCTACTCACCTTACTCCTTACACGCCAAAGAGAACTCTGCCCAACAAAAGAGGCGGGCAACTGCCCACCCCACAGCAGAGATCTCGGTTCACGAGACAATCATAACACTGCACAGGTCTTGCTCATCATGCTCTCCCCAGGCCTTCTGTGTGGACCGAGGAACGAGGAACGGGGGACGTTCCTAAGTCCCCCGGCCTTCGCGGGGGAGATGGGCCGAGGGGACGGCGCCAGAGGGGGAAACCGAACCGGTACCGCTCAGCTCGAACCTGTGCCTTCAAACGAACAAGCCAAGTCGAACCTCATGGATTCCCCCTCCGACCTCGCAAGCTCGGCCACCTCCCC
>JAMBLL010000321.1 GCA_023336765.1 Actinomycetes bacterium
CGAACACGTTCTGGGACAGGGTCACCAACGTGGTGATGGGACACCCCGTCATCTCCCTTGTGGCATCCGCGGGAATCTTGATCGTGTTCGCGACGAGCTTCCTGTGGATCGATACAGGATTCGCCGGTGTCTCGACCTTACCGGACGAAATCGAGTCCAAGCAGGCTTTCGAGATCCTCGAGTCTGAGTTCAGCGGTGGACTAGCATCGCCCATTGAGATCGTTATCCAGGGCCCAGACACACAAGCCACGGTATCCGCACTTGAGGTTGGTATTGCACTCGATGGCCGATTCGGTCCTTCGACGATCGATCCGGCGTCAACGTCGGAGCTTGCGATCATTTCCGTCGTGCTACCTGGTGACGTGAACTCGGTTGCTTCGCTCGACGCTGTGGGTGACCTGCGGACGGACATCGTTCCGGACGCCATCGAACCCGGAGTCGATGTCCTCGTCGGAGGCGAGACGGCGACCACCGTCGACTTCCTCAGTCAAACGGATACCTATACACCGATCGTCTTTGCGGTGGTGCTCGGTCTGAGTTTCGTGCTTCTGACCGTCGCATTCCGATCGATCGTCATCCCTGCCAAGGCCATCGTGATGAACCTACTCAGTGTGGGTGCCGCATATGGTCTGGTCGTTGCCTTCTTCCAGGCTGATGTCGGCCCCGAGTGGGTGAAGGGCATCGCGTCCTTCCTTGGATTCAGCCAGGTCGAGGTGATCGAGGACTGGATCCCTCTGTTCCTCTTCTCGGTCCTCTTCGGCCTGTCCATGGACTACCACGTGTTCCTTCTGTCAAGGATCAAGGAACGGTTCGACATCACGCGGGACAATGCGGAGTCCGTGGCGTACGGATTGCGTACGACGGGTGCGCTGATCACGGGTGCGGCCATCATCATGGTGGCAGTCTTTGCAGGGTTCTCGGCTGGGCGCCTGCCTACGTTCCAGCAGATGGGATTCGGCCTTGCTGTTGCGGTTCTGCTCGATGCGACGATCGTGCGGACGGTTCTCGTGCCAGCTTCGATGAAGCTGCTCGGTGAACGTAACTGGTATCTCCCTTCATGGCTCGAATGGATTCCGAACGTCTCTATCGAGGGAACCCCGATGAGGGGAGCCGATGTGACGAGCAACAGTGAGGACAAAGAGATGGTGTCCAACTGACGATCGACCACACGATCAACGCGGCTGTAAGGCGTGTCGACTGTGACCTTGCCTCATCCTGTGGCACCGGCGAGAGCTTCAGCTATCTCGCCGGTGCCACCGTGTAGGTTCCGTTGTGGGCGACCTGAGAAGAAGGGATTGGACCGTCTGTGAACTCCGGGCGTTGAATTCGATGTGCTGCCAGATTAGGCCTTGACCGACGGTCGGCGGAGTGTATGTTTGGTGATGCGTCCCGCATACGGGCTATCGGACGCACGACGGAATGTAACTCCACCAAGGGGGGAATGTATGAGAAAACGATTGATGGTGCTGCTCGTGGTAGCGGCAATGGGTGTAGCTGCACTAGCTGGCCCTGCAGCAGCGGGCGAGGTGAAAGGCCCACCGGGAGAGGGAGGCGCGCAAGGCGGGGCGACCCCGATCGCTGGCTTCTGGATCGGAGATGGGGCTGCGTCGATCTGTTCATTCTCCGGATTGAACGACGTGATCGAAGAGTTTGAACCGACCCAGACTCAGTCGTACGGCACCTTCCTGGTGCTCTTCATGAAGACCTTCGACTTGAACGCTCAAGACGCCAAGGCAGCACTCGGAGATGCACCGGCTCAAGCGTGTAATCCCAACAACGCTCCTTGGGGAAACCCGAAGAAGTAGGCCTCGTAGGAAGATCCCCGGCTCTCATACTGCCGGGGATCTTCCTCGTGTATCGGCTCGCGTGACCGATCGGGCAGAGTCGGGGAGATAGCAGGCAGTAGGCGCGATGTTCTCGGCATAGTCGGGTACTGACGGGTTGTAGGGTGTCAGGCATGGGATATCCGTTTCAGATGATCGACGTGTTCGGGTCGGGTGCGTTCACAGGTAACCCGGTGGCTGTTGTACATGCTGCCGAAGGCTTGAGTGCGAACGAGATGATGGAGATCACTCGCTGGCTCAACCTGTCTGAGACAACCTTCCTGCTTCCACCCACGACCGACGACGCCGACTATCGCGTGCGCATATTCACCCTCAGGGGAGAATTGCCATTCGCAGGTCACCCGACGCTCGGGACGTGCCATGCATGGATGAGTACAGGAGGACAACCTTCAGAGGGCACCGTCATACAGGAGTGCGGCATCGGATTGGTCCCGCTGAGGGCGCAGGACCG
>JAMBLL010000322.1 GCA_023336765.1 Actinomycetes bacterium
CATGGTACCGCGCGCCGTGTGCGGGAGAACAAGGACGAGTCACTCGATGCAACCAGAGATCCGCAGAGTCGAAGCGAAGGAACGGCGTTGGCGCCGGTTGCCCTCGTTCATCGGTTTGGGCGTGGTAGTTGTGCTCGCTGCCACCTGGATCGGGCTCTTCGGATTCCTCAGTGTCAACTCTGCCTACGGAACCGTCGAGACCGTCACAGAACACTATCTGTGCGATACATCAGATCTCGACCTCTCCTTCCCTGACCTCTCCACGCTGTCGGTCGTACGAACATCCGACGGCGTGGAACTCGGCAGGATGACCGAGCGGAATTCGTTGCCTGTGAGCCTGGATGAGACACCGGACCTCGTCGTCGCTGCGCTGCTGTCAGCTGAGGACAAGGCCTTCTACGAACACAGTGGGATCAACTTCTCTGCGATCGGGCGTGCGGTGCTGACGCAGGTGTCAGGCAAGGGTGGTGGCGGTGGTTCCACGATCACCCAGCAGGTCGTGAAGCAGAACTTCATCGGGAATGAACGGACCATCGAACGCAAGATCTGTGAAGCCGTCATTGCAGCAGAGCTTGAACGGCGCTACGACAAGGATGAGATCCTCGAGTTCTGGGCGAACTCGGTGTTCTTTGGTGCCAACTCCTACGGGATCAAAGCCGCTGCCCAGGAATACTTCGGCAAGGACCTTGATGAGCTCACGATCGCTGAAGCCGCACTGCTCCCGAGCCCTATTCGCAACCCCACGTTCTATCACCCCAGGCTGAAGCCGGGGAACGTCCTCGAGGCCCGCAATCGCACGATCGACCGGATGGTCACCAACGGGTACATCCTGCCAGCCGACGGTGAAGCTGCAAAGGCGGAGCCGCTCGGTGTGATCGACCCCCAGGACGTCGAGACGCTGTCGCCCCAGGTCATGATCGCAGTGCGACAGGAGCTCCTGCGCACAAGCACTTACGGGCTTGGTGACACGTACGCGGAGCGCAAGCAAGCGATCTTCGGCTGCCCTGCTGCGGTCGCTGAGTGTGAGGGCGGCGGTGGGCTCACCGTGAACATCACCCTCGACATGGAACTCCAGGAGGAAGCCAACAAGATCCTCAGAGCGTGGTTCAGACCGGGCCAGCAGGGTCCGACGGGTGCCATCGCGACCATCGACAACGCCACCGGAGCCATACGGGTTCTCGCTTCGGGGATCGACTTCGGCACGGATATCGAAGCGGGCCAGCGTCCCTATGACTTGGCATCGCAGGGCTCTCGCCAGCCGGGTTCGTCGTTCAAACCCTTCACACTCTCAGCAGCGTTGGAGTCGGGAGAACGCAACGAGAGCCCGATCACGCTTGGTTCGTACTGGAACGACTCTTCACCTGCGACCATCGATTGTGGTGAGCCGTGTTCTGTCGACGGCAACGTGTGGATCGTGTCGAACGCCGGCGGGGCATCTGCCCCGGATGTGAGGACGCTTGAATCGGCAACATACAACTCCGTGAATACGGTTTATGCCAGAGTCGTGGACACGATCGGAGCTGAACCTGTTGCTGAGATGGCACACAGGCTCGGTATCACCTCTCCCCTCCCTCCGTATCCATCGATCACTCTTGGCGCCCTCGGTGTCTCTCCGCTTGAGATGTCAGCTGCGTATTCGACCTTTGCGAACTACGGAGAGCGGGTGGAACCGTATCTCATCGAGAAGATCACCGCTGCAGATGGCACGGTGATCTACGAACACGAGGTCGAGCCACGTCGGGTGCTCTCGGCCCAGATCTCCGCAGCAGTCGTGGGAACCCTCGAGAAGGTCGTCACGAACGGGACTGCACGCAGAGCCAACATCGGTAGACCACAGGCTGGCAAGACCGGAACCGCATCGAACTCCCGCGATGTCTGGTTCGTCGGGTTCGTGCCTCAGCTGACAACGGCGGTGTGGGTCGGCTACGCAGATAGTCAGCAACCGCTTGAGGACTTCGCCGTCTGGAACGACATCGAAGGCAAGGAGCAGTACTACCGCAGAGCCTTCGGGGGCACGCTTGCTGCTCCGGTGTGGAACCAGTTCATGACGTTCGCAACAAGGAATCTTCCCCCGATCGACTTCCCCGACGACCCCGAGGGGACCGATATCTATCGCCTCACTCCAAAAACGACGGTCCCACCGCGTGAGGGATCGACCATAGCGACGGTCGAAGCTCTGTACGACCTCGGGCTGCGTGGCGTGATCGAGGAGATTCCGAGCACGCTCCCCAAGGGCGAGTTCATCTCGATGAACCCCACTGTGGGGACGACCGTTTCAGAGGGCACCCAGGTCCTCCTCACGGTATCGAGCGGCGTTCCGCCAGAGAGCAACATGATCGACCTGCGTGGTCTCACACCTGTGGAGGCCTCCAACGTGCTCAGAACGTACAGGGACAATGTTGGATTCAACTTCACATGGAGCATGGTCGAGATACCGATAGCGGATCCAGCGTTCTTCGGTCTTGTCGTAACGACAGTGCCTCCACCAGGCGCCAAGATAGGCCCTGGGGCTGAGATCATCGTGATGATCGGCGCAGAGACAGGCTCGGAGTCAGGCGACGACAGCGGACGCGAAACCGGGTCCGAGACCACCACCACGACGACGCCGTAGAGTCAGGTCACCGACCCTGGGGCTTGCCGAGTGCCGCTACGCTCTGACACCATGAAGCCCGACTCCTCTCCTCTCCGCCGACTATGGAAGTACGCCGCGAACTACCGCGGCGAAGTGATCCGCGCCTCGACCTGGTCTTTCCTCAACAAGGCTGTCGACATCGCCCCGCCGTTCCTCATCGGGATGGCCGTCGACGTGGTTGCGAACGGGTCTGGAAGTTTGCTCGGCCAACTCGGGATAGAGGACCCGAAGATGCAGATCCTGGTGATCGCTCTCCTCACGTTCGTCATCTGGAGCCTCGAGTCGCTCTTCGAGTATCTCTTATCCGTTGGCTGGAGAAACCTCGCCCAGTCGATCCAGCACGATCTTCGTATCGATACCTACGAGCATCTCCAGGAGCTCGATGTCGCCTACTTCGAGGACCGACCCTCGGGTGACCTCATGGCGGTGCTCAACGATGACATCAACCAACTCGAGCGATTCCTCGACATCGGTGCGAACGAGGTCATACAACTGGCGACCACAGTGACGCTCATCGGTGTGGCGTTCTTCGTCATTGCACCATCGATCGCGTGGCTTGCGTTTCTCCCGGTCCCCGTCATCCTGTGGGGCTCACTGAGATTTCAGAAGAAGATCGAACCACGATACGCGGTCGTGCGTGATGAGGCCGCGACGATCAATGGGCAACTGGCGAACAACATTGGAGGCATTGCAACGATCAAGGCATTCACGGCCGAGGACCGCGAGGTCGAGCGAGTCACTGTGGCATCTGACCGCTACAGACAAGCCAACGCATCGGCGATCGCGCTGTCATCGACGTTCACACCACTGATCCGAATCGCGATCCTCGTCGGGTTCACCGCAACACTTGTTTGGGGCGGGTTCCTTGCGATCGATGGACAGCTCAATATCGGGCTGTACTCGGTGTTGGTGTTCCTCACGCAGCGTCTCTTGTGGCCATTGACCAGACTCGGCCAGACCGTCGACCTCTATCAACGCGCCATGGCGTCGACCAATCGGATCCTCGACGTCCTTGATGCTGAGCCCACCATCATCGACGGCACACACAAGATCGTCCCGGAGAGTGTTGAGGGAACCATCACGTTCGACGATGTTACGTTCAGCTATGACGAAGGATTCGAGATCCTCCGCGGGATCAATCTTGAAGTGGAACCGTTCAAGACCACGGCGTTCGTCGGTGCGACAGGTTCGGGCAAGACCACGCTCATCAAACTCATGCTGCGTTTCTATGATCCTGATTCCGGTGCCGTGCTGCTGGACGACACGAAACTCACCGACCTCTCCCAACGTGACATCCGCAACGCCATGGCCCTGGTGAGCCAGGACGTCTTCCTGTTCCACGGCACAGTGCGCGAAAACATCGCATACGGAGCACCCGATGCGACCGAGGATGCTGTCCTCGATGCGGCCCGTACAGCGGAGGCCCACGACTTCATCGAGTCACTACCCAATGGCTACGAGACGATCATCGGTGAACGTGGCCAGAAACTCTCCGGAGGTCAGCGTCAGCGACTCTCGCTCGCACGAGCGCTGCTCACCGACAGCTCGGTATTGATTCTGGACGAGGCAACTTCGGCCGTGGACAACGAGACAGAGGCCGCCATCCAAAGATCGCTTGCCAGGATTTCACACGGGCGTACGATGGTCGTCATCGCGCACCGTTTGTCAACGATCAGGAACGCCGACAGGATCTACGTCATAGACGGTGGCGAGGTTGCGGAGTTCGGCACTCACGGCGAACTCATCGGGCACGACGGCATCTACCGAACACTCTGGAACGTCCAAACAGGCATGGCGGCATATCCCACCGGGTGACCTCACGCAGCGGCTGCGATGCGCTCACTCTCTCGTTTCAGTCCTTTCGTCATGCCGCCGATGCCCTTGCGCATCTGCTTATCCGTGTAGCCCTTTGCGAAACGGCCGAGACGGTTGAGCGTGTAGCTGTAGTGCAGCACCAGCTCTGTGCCACCGTTTTGGGGTGAGATCCTGAAATCGGCAATGGCATCGGAGATCGGCAGTTTCGATGTCTCATGGATGGCAACCGTCAGACGCTCGTTCGGTTCGTGGGCGTCGACACGTTCCCGGACGCTACCAAAGGGTGCAAAGTCGCAGTGCCTGGTGGACCCTTCGCTCACGGGACCCTCAGAGGTCAACCGCGAGTCGGTAACTCCGGGACTCCACCGTTGGATGTCCCCGAAGTCGTGGAGTACCTCCCACACTGTCTCCACAGGGGCATCGATATGGCGGGTGATCGTGAATTCCGGCATGTGGCGTCCTTCCGTTGTTGAGAGTCAACGCACAGCGAACGCCAAGGATTCCCAGCGCGCCCATGACACGATCGGACACTGAGGCACGACGATGTCGCAGCCTTGATGTCTTGTTTTCGCGGCCTGGAACAAGCTACTTGTATGTACTTGATGGTATCTGGTATTACTAAGGCATGAAAACATCAGGTACTCCGAACACGTCCGGGCAGGGTTTCCGTCAGGTTCGTCCTCCCTCTCGGGAAACTCGTGCGTCAAGCCCGGGCGTGTCGGAGCCTCAGATCCGTGCGACAGCAAGCCAGCGACGAGTCGTCGAACCGGTGCTCGCTGTTGCACCAACGCGGGGGTACGCACCCGCTCATGTATACGTACGCAGATTCTGGATCGCGGTCCTTGGTCCGGGAGCGGTTGCTGACCTGCTCCGACTCACCGCCGCCGCACAAAGCGGCCGCTCCCTCAAGGAACCCGTTCATCTTCCCGCACTGCTCGCTGCTGGCCTTGCGACCAGAGTGCACGGATCCGTGATGGTCAACGACACCGTTCCAGCGGTGCCGGCTCACCTCGTCAGACGTATGCCACCAGCCCTGCGCAGGGCTCACGCACAGGCGGTACCTGTGACCGGTTGATGTGCCTAGCCTTGCGGCGTGGAACACAGCGCATATGAGGCCGAACCAACAGAGATCTTGCTCGATGACTTCGACGTGCTCATCGACGTCAGGCCCCACGCGGCCACCTCACCGTCGATCATCGGCACAACAGCCGTGGACCTCGCAAACCTGCTCGCTGAACCCGCCAGGTGGATCCCCTCACGCACGAGCAACATCCTCATCATCTGCGACATCGGACTGCGGTCAGGCATCGCGGCCGAACGCCTCAGAGAGGCGGGCTACCACTCAGCGCTGTCCCTCGCCGGCGGGATCGATGCGTGGCGCACCGCGGGCCTGTCCTTGGTCGACACGGCGGGGTTGACAATCGACCAACTCGAACGGTACGACAGACACCTCAAGCTCGCACAAGTCGGCGTCCCTGGGCAGAGGGCACTTCTCAATGCAACGGTCACGGTCGTTGGCGCAGGGGGCCTCGGGTCTCCGGTGATCATGTACCTCGCAGCGGCAGGTGTTGGCACGATCATCATCATCGACGATGACGACGTCGACGCTTCGAACCTCCAACGCCAACCGATCCACTCCACCGATGACGTCGACACAGCCAAAGCAGTGTCGGCCGCTGAGTTCGTCTCGTCGCTCAATCCGGACGTTACGGTCGTCGAGGTCAGCGACCGCCTGAGCGACGAAAACGCCGTCACACTCCTCAAGGATGCAACGGTGATCGTGGATGCTTCGGACAACTTCCCGACGCGATACGCCATCAACGACGCGGCGGTAGCTCTCGGAATCCCAGTCGTGTTCGCGTCGGTGTACGCAATGGAGGGCCAGGTGGCCGTCTTCGATGCCAGCACCGGCCCGTGCTACCGCTGTATCTTCCCCGAACCACCGGATGGCTCTATCCCACTCGACTGCACGACGATCGGCGTTCTCGGCTCGATCACGGGCGTTCTCGGCTCACTCCAGGCCACCGAGGCCATCAAGCTCATCGTCGGCTCAGACGGCACCCTCACCGGCCGCCTCCTCCTCTACGACGCCGCCGCCGCATCCTTCACCACCCTCAACATCAAAAAGAACCCCACCTGCACGACGTGCTCATAGGGCTTTGGCGTCCAGAACCGC
>JAMBLL010000323.1 GCA_023336765.1 Actinomycetes bacterium
CGCAATATGTTGCGCCTCTGGACGCCAAAGCCCTATGAGTAGTCGTAGAAGCCTTTGCCGGACTTGCGGCCTAGGAGGCCGGCTTCGACCATGCGCTTGAGGAGGGTGGGGGCTGCGTAACGCGGGTCCTCGTACTCGGTCATGAACGCATCGGCCACTGCCAGCATCGTGTCGTTCCCGATGAGGTCAGACAGCGTGAGCGGACCCATCGGGTAGCCAGCACCGTTGACCATCGCGGCGTCGATGTCCTCTCGGGTGGCGAACCCCTCCTCGTACATGCGGATCGCCTCAAAGATGTAAGGGCACAGCAACTTGTTGACGATGAACCCTGCACGATCCTTGGCCCGCACAACAGTCTTGCCGAGCGTGTCAGCTGCGAACTCCGCTGCCCGGTCCGCCTGGGCCTCATCGGTGATGACCGTCGAGATGACCTCGACGAGTGGCATGATCTGGGCAGGGTTGAAGAAGTGCATCCCGACGACAGACTGTGGCCTCGTTGTGGAGAGTGCGATCTGCGTGATGGGGATCGACGATGTGTTCGATACAAGAATGGCATCAGGGTCGGTGACGATGCTGTCGATCCTGGCGAAGAGGTCTCGCTTGACCTCGAGGTCCTCTACGACAGCTTCGATGACCAGTTCACGATCGACAAACGCACCGAGATCAGTCGTGAAGGTGAGCAGAGCCAGTGCGGCTTCTCTGCCGTCGCCGTCAAGCTTGCCCCGATCAACCGCCTTGTCGAGCGACCTCGCGATGCCGGCTCTCGAATTGTTCGCCAGTTCCTCGGTCACCTCGACGACGATGACGTCAACACCAGCCTTGGCACACACCTCAGCAATGCCTCCGCCCATCTGGCCTCCACCTACGATTCCGATTCTGCTGATACCCATGCCAATACCTTTCGTCTCCTGAAAACAAGGGTAGTTCAACCAAGGTTCCGTCGGGCTGAGGGCGCTACGCTCTGCTCATGACGGTCACCGCAAATATCGACATGGCCCGTGACTGGTGCAGCGGAATGCCCGCCGCGGTTCTTGGCTTCCCGTTCGGCGGCGATGCCGCTGTCTACAAGGTCGGTGAAAAGATGTTCGCCCTGGCGACCACCGATGCTGAACCGGGCTACATAACGGTGAAGGTCGATCCGATCGAAGGAGAGTTCCTCAGGGACCACTACTCGTTCATCCGTGAGGGCTACTACATGAACAAGCGTCATTGGATCACCATCGACCTCGTTCCTGAAGCTCCAATGGACGAGGTACGAGAACTCATCGAGGAGTCACATCGCCTCGTTGTATCGAGCCTTACGAAGAAGGCCCGCGACGAACTCGACATCGAGTCGCCATGAACCTGGTTGCTTCTCCAACTGGGTTATGACCAGCGGTATCCAGCTCGCCTGATCGGGACTCTCTCGAACCTCAGGCTCGAACCTCACAATGGGCTTGGAGCTCGTGCATCCTCGTCGCCACGGGTACGGACGCGAACCTAGACGTGGCCCGGCGGGTTCTTTATGGCAGAGAACGCTTGCCTGCGTGCCTCGACGATCTCGAAGCCGATCTGTTCCAGCGTGTCCATGAGCCACAGATACGCCGGTTTCCCTGGCCTGAAATCTGCCTCGGCCATGCCCTGGATCCTGCCGTGCTCCTGGAGCGACTTCACGTTCTTGTGATTGTTCGATGGAGCGAGCGTGTACACACCGAGCGTGCGACCTCCCGCATTGTTCAGGATGGAGAAGGCAGGGACATCTGAAGGGCCATCGGCGATGTAGACCATATTCTTCAACGGTACGCGGCGTTGATCCTCGGACATGCGGGCGTTGACGTTGATACCTTGAATCCTGCCGACGCCCTTGTTGATCTCAAAGATCGCCCTCGTCTTGGACGTGTTGTCGATCATGTATCCGACCTGGGAGATCGGCCCTGATTTGTCTGAAACCGGCAACTTGTCGAGATACCCCGGTTCGGCAACGTGCTCGATGAACGTGTTCGCCCAGACGCCATCGATCCTGTCTGCAAAGACACTGCCCTCGATCATCGGCCGTAGGCCCGTCGAGACGATGTAGTGCTCCACGGTGATGCCCTCAGCAGCGAACTCAGGGATCCCGTCAACGTGGGCCCTTGTCGAATCCATGAAGTCAGGCATGCCAGGCACGGGGACGAGTTTGCCACCGAGTTCCTTGAGTTTCCTGTTCGAAAGGCCCTTGAATATGCCTTCACGCACATATGTCAGAAGGTGACCCAGGTAAGCAGTGTCCTGCTGGATGAGCACCCCGTTGCGTTCATAATGCGCACTGAGACCGTCCACCTCAGCCCAGAAGGTTGCAGCATCGACACCGTATTCGTCGAAGATCGGATCCTGCATGTTCGAAGGGATCAGCGTCTTGTCGAAATCCCAGATGAAAGCGATGACAGTCTGGGTGTACAGCGGAGCGGGCATCGTCTGACCTACATCTCCATCGGTTGGCAGTTCACTACGGCCTTTCGTGACTCGAGAACCGTACCATCTCGTCGCTGAACCACCATCCCTGGAGTGTGCATGGAGTGCCACGCAACGTGGTGTGTGCATCGCCGAGACGCGAGAGATTCACGAGCACGTTCAGGTGCCAACCTCGCGCAGCAACTGTCCATGCAACCTCGGAGAGCATCTCGGTCCCCGAGTCGCCGTCGAGCACGACCTCGATGGTGTGCGAGTCCTGTGCCACGATCGCACGGATCGATCCGACAGCGCGCGGCGAATCGATGAACTCCGCAAGCGACATGTGGGTCGCCTCTTCCACATGGGATCGATAGATGTCGAGGACTGCCTCTGCCACATAGTCAACGTTGGTTGTTGGTTCTTGTACGGCTACCGCCATATCCGCCTCCGCAGTGAATAACAATATTGTAATTCATTTCGGCGCCGACTGCGAATGAATCTCAGATCCGCAATAACTGAGGCAGAATCCAGCGATCAGAATGGGGGTCTAGGCAGGTCCGACATTGTAGGAACCGGACTTCTCGTCGAACGAAAGATCAACGATGCCCCTGGCATTTGCCGCCCTGACGAACTGCAGGAACCCGCTGTATCCAAGCGACCGCTCCGAGAAGGACTCGTCCTTCTTGCGCATGTCGTCCTTCAACCGTGACAGCGGGACTGGTTCTCCCTTGGGGGCAGCAAGGACGATCTTCTCGAGCAATACGAACGCCTCCATCTCCCCCCGCCGTTCGGAAGGAAACGAGACCTCGGGGTCACCCTGCCGGCCTGAGGCGTCGAGGCGAACAACACCACGCTCAGCGAGATTGCGCATCAATTCGCCGAACGACCGGAAGCCGTAATCGCTCTCAGAGAAGGTGGAGTCCTTGCGTAGGGCTGCCCTCTTGATCTGTGATGATCGCACGTCGGTGTCACCGGAGCGCAAGAGGCCCGCAATGGTCCGAGAAATGAACAGGTCAAGCGACTTGAGGTCCTGGGTCTCTGGTTCGCCCCCACTGTCACCACGACGCAACACCCTGGCCTGTGGTTCATCGACGCCATGGAGGTTCTCGTAGAAGATGAACTCGTCACATGCCGGTGGGAGCAACTTCGATGTCGATGCTTTGAGACCGACTCCGATCACCTGCTTGTTGAGTTCGCGAAGTTTGTGGACGAGAGGAGAGAAGTCGGAGTC
>JAMBLL010000324.1 GCA_023336765.1 Actinomycetes bacterium
GCCCTCATGTACTTCACCCGTGGCTACCCGGTCGTCTACTACGGCGACGAACAAGGCTTCGTCGGTGACGGCGGAGACAAGGACTCGCGCCAGGACGTCATGCCGAGCCTCGTCCCTAGCTACAACGATGACGACCTCATCGGAACGTCGAGCACCACTGCAGACGAGAACCTCGACCAGACGCATCCGCTGTACCAGTCCCTAGCGGACTTCGCTGCGCTGCGCGAGGCACACGTTGCACTACGCCAGGGTGCCCAGATCCATCGCTACAGCGAAGGAACGGCAGGCATCTACGCGTTCTCTCGTATCGAGCGAACAGAACAGGTCGAATACGTTGTTGCACTGAACAACAGCGAAGCATCCGATAGCGCCACGTTCGACACGGACACACCGAGCGCCACGTGGACGGAGGTGTACCCGGGAACCGGCGCACCGCTCGCAACCGACGCCTCTGGTTCGCTGAGCGTTGTCGTACCTGCGCTCGGGTTCGTGGTCTACCAGGCAGACTCCACGATCGCTCTGCCCACGGCTGCGCCATCGATCGCCGTCACCGCACCTGTTGAAGGCAGTGAGGTCACGGGGTTGGTCAAAGTCGCAGCCGATGTCGGCGGAGGCAACTACGCCGAGGTCACGTTCGCCGCTTCTGTCGACGGTGCCGCCTTCGAACCGTTCGCGACGGATGACAACGCTCCGTACGCTGCCTACTACAACGTTGCCGACCTCGCCGCTGGAACACCGATCGTATTCAAGGCCATCGTGGCTGACGCTGCAGCGAACCTCAACGCTGACAAGGTGACAGTCACCGTGGGTGATCAGACGGATCCCGGCGATGAAGGGCCAAATTACGGCATCATCCATTACTTCCGCGACGACGGTGACTACGGAGACCACACCACCGGTGACTACAACGATTACTGGGGACTGCATCTGTGGGGCGACATCGATGAGACGATCGAGTGGACCAATCCCAAGCCGTTCCTTGGTGAGGACGAGTACGGGCAATTCGCCTGGATCGACCTCTCGTCTGGTGCCGACGAGGTTGGTTTCATCGTTCACCGCGGGGATACCAAGGACGGCACCGATGCCGACCGTTTCTTCGACCCGAGTGTGACACCTGAGATCTGGGTACGCCAGGACGATGGCACGAACTACGCAAGTCAGGCCGAGGCACAAGGCTTCGCCACCGTTCGGTATCACCGAGATGACGGCGACTACGGCGATGCAACCTCAGGCGACTACAACGACTTCTGGGGCCTTCACCTGTGGGGCGATGCCATCGCGCCAGGTGTTGGCACAGGTTGGACGGAGCCGAGGCCACCCGATGGCATCGATGACTACGGTGCGTTCTGGAACGTCCCTCTTGCCGATGCTTCACTGCCGGTGAACTTCATCATCCACCGTGGCGACAACAAGGATCCTGGACCGGACCAGAGTTTCGTGCCGGTCGAATCCGCGACCGTATGGATCCTGTCGGGAGTTGAAATCGTCTATACACAGCGTGGCGATGCTGAGGGATTCGCGACACTTCACTATCACCGACCTGACGGTGACTACGGAGATATCACCTCCTCTGACTACAACGACTTCTGGGGCATGCACACCTGGGGTGGCGCTGACGATCCGGGCTGGGTTACTCCTCGAAAGCCCGTGGGTTTCGACACTTTCGGAGCCGTCTTTGAGATCCCACTCTTTGACGATGCAACGGACCTGTCCTACATCCTCCACCGCGGAGATGTCAAGGATCCAGGGCCGGACCAGAACCTCTCGTTCGCCGAGTGGGGCTACGAGGTCTGGCAACTCAGCGAAGCCGATCCCGAAGCGCCGTACATCCTCCCGATCACGTTGGGTGGCACGGTCAGCAAGGGCAATCTGGCTGAGCAGCAGGCCTACTGGGTGAGCGAGGACACCCTTGTTTGGGCTGCAGCGACGGAGTCTGGCGCTACGTACCGACTTCATTGGTCACCCGACGGCAGCCTTGCGTTGTCAGACGAAGGTATCTCTGGAGGCAGTTCCGTTGCCGTGACCGTATCTGGCACGTACACGGAACCGGCAGGTGTGGAGGGCTTCAGCAACCTCGAGGGTCTTCCGACCTTGCAGATCGACGCCGCAGACCTTGCCATGATCCCTGAGATCCTCCGGGGTCAGGTTGCTGTTGCGTCGACCAGCAGCGGTGGCCTCCGACTCGACGCGACAGGGATCCAGATACCTGGCGTACTGGACGACCTGTACAGCTTCGATGGTGAGCTTGGCGTCGTTTGGGACGGCACAACCCCGACCGTGCGTGTCTGGGCACCGACCGCAAGCGATGTGAGCCTGATGCTCTTCGACGACTCGGACTCTGGCACAACTGGTACGAGCCATGCAATGGTTCGCGACGATTCGACGGGGACCTGGTCCGTGACGGGTGACTCATCATGGAACATGAAGTACTACCTGTACGAGGTCGTGGTGTACGCACCAACGACCGGGCAGTTGGAGACGAACCTCGTCACCGACCCGTACTCGGTGTCGCTGTCGATGAACAGCACCAGGTCCCAGATCGTGGATCTCGCCGACCCGGCGCTCGCGCCATCTGGCTGGGAGACGGGCGACAAGCCTTCGCTTGTTGATCCAGAGGACATCTCGGTCTACGAACTGCATGTACGTGACTTCTCTGCGAACGATGCAACGGTTCCTGAGGAGTCCAGAGGCACGTTCAAGGCGTTCACCATCGAAGACTCCAATGGCATGAGCCACCTCGCAGACCTTGCGGACGCTGGCCTGAGCCATGTCCACCTGCTGCCGACATTCGACATCGCGACCATCAACGAGGACAAGGTTGAGTGGCAAGCACCTGACAACGCGGATCTGGCGATGTATCCAGCAGACGCTGAAGATCAGCAGGCTGCGATCACGGCCACAGAGGACCTCGACGGGTTCAACTGGGGATACGACCCGCTGCACTACACAACACCCGAGGGCAGCTACTCAACCAACCCTGATGGCCCGACACGTGTAGTCGAGTTCCGCGAGATGGTCCAGTCGCTCAACAACACGGGACTGCGTGTGGTGCTCGATGTTGTGTACAACCACACGAACGCTTCAGGCCAGTCTGACAAGTCGATCCTTGATCGAATCGTGCCAGGCTACTACCACAGGCTCGATGACAAGGGTGCCGTTGCAACCTCAACGTGTTGTGCTAATACGGCCACTGAGCATCAGATGATGCAGAAGTTGATGGTCGACTCGATCGTCACGTGGGCCACGGACTACAAGGTCGACGGATTCCGGTTCGACCTGATGGGGCACCACTCCAAGCAGAACATCCTCGACGTCCGTGCAGCGCTCGACGCACTCACGCTTGAGGCCGACGGTGTCGATGGTTCAGCGATCTACCTCTACGGCGAGGGGTGGAACTTCGGTGAGGTGGCTGATAACGCTCGATTCGTACAGGCGACCCAACTCAACATGCGTGACACAGGGATCGGTACGTTCAACGACCGTCTCCGCGACGCGGTCAGGGGAGGCGGGCCCTTCGATGATGGCGATTCGCTGCTGCTGAACCAGGGATTCATCAATGGTGGTTGGTACGACCCGAACGAAGCAGTCATCGCTGCTGGCATCGACGAGCAGACGCAACTCAATGAGTTGCTGCTGTCCGGCGACCAGATCCGTGTCGGGCTGGCAGGCAACCTTGCGGACTACGAGTTCGTTGACCGCAACGGTGATGTCGTGACAGGCAAGGATGTTGATTACAACGGTTCGCCTGTTGGATACACCGGTGATCCCCAGGAGAACATCATCTACGTTGCCGCTCATGACAACCAGACGTTGTTCGACATCAACCAGTATCACAATCCGGTAGCGACGTTGATGGCCGACAGGGTCAGGGTGCAGAACCTCGGAGTTGATCTGACGGTTCTGGCTCAAGGAGTGCCCTTCCTCCACGCAGGTGAGGACATGTTGCGGTCCAAGTCACTTGACCGTGACTCCTTCAACTCCGGCGACTGGTTCAACAGGCTCGACTTCACCTATCAGGACAACACCTGGGGAGCAGGCCTGCCTGTTGCGGGCAAGAATGCAGACAACTGGCCGCTGATGCAGCCGCTTCTCGCTGATCCAGCTCTCAAACCGGGCGCGAACGACATAGCTGATGCGGTCACTCACACCCAGGAGATGCTTGCGGTGCGAGCCAGTTCACCTCTGTTCCGGTTGACGAATGAAGCAGACGTCACGGAGATGGTCGCGTTCCACAATACGGGAATGGACCAGATTCTAGGCCTCATCGTGATGAGTATCAGTGATGCCGGGGACGTCGATCCGGTGTACGACACGATCGTGTCACTCTTCAATGCGTCAGATGAGCCGCAGGTCTTCACGATGGGTGATCTCGCTGGTCAGGCGTTCGATCTGCACCCGGTCCTTGCGACCTCGAACGACATCGTTGTCAGGTCAGCGACGTATGACAAGGTGTCAGGAACGTTCATGATCCCGGCACGGACCACCGCGGTATTCACCAACGATGTAACGCCGCCGGTCGTCGAAGCTGAGACTGTGCTTAACCATGGAGGGCCCCAGGTTGCGTGGTTCAGCGTCGGCTACTCATGCAGCGACGATGATCCTGACACGACCACCGTTGCAGACATCAACGGTGTACCCGTCGCCGATGGCCAGATCGTGCGTTTGATCCACCATCCAAACAGGACGAATAGCAAGCAGTTCGGGAACCGACTCGACATCTTCGGGAAGGACTTCTTGTTGACTGTCACGTGTACCGATTCATCGGGTAACACCACGACCACGGAGGTTGTCCCGGAGTTCCCGTAGTTCTTGCCTCTCCCTCAGCTTGCTGGGGGAGATGTCGAGGAACGAGACAGAGGGGGCTCTTCAGGCCTTGTGCTGGATCTGTCTCAGGTCGGTGCCTTCACCGACGCACCTGATCGCCAGACGTGGGTGACCCTGTCGGGGTCACCCCAGCTGGTGGGTTCCTCGAGTGGATTGAAATCGAGAGCGATGATGTCGGCGTCGTACCCCTCGCGGAGCTGACCTGAGAGGGGTGCCTGTGGTCCGAGCGTCGCAGGTCCGTTCGCAGTGGCCGCTTCGATCGCTGTGAGCGGGTCCATCCCGAGTTCGATCATGTGGGCGATCTCGAGGCTGTTCGTTCCATACAGGGGACCGTGGATGAACATGTCGGTTCCCATCGCAATGGGGATTCCCGCAGCGATGGCCCTGCTGACGCTCTCTGCACCCATATCTAGCAGCTCAGACATCTTCCGTTGGACGTGCTCGGGCATGCCCTCGGACATCGCGTGGATCTGTCTCCCGATCCAGATCGTGGGCACGAGGATGATCTCCTTCTCGAGCATCAGGTCGATCACCTCATCGTCGATCTGATCACCGTGTTCGATCGTTCGTACTCCACATCTCAGGGCTGCCATGATCCCCGCCTTGCCCTCAGCGTGAGCGGCAACGATGCGGTCAGCCCGTGCTGCCTCCTCCACGATCGCTGTGATCTCGGCGTCGGAGAACTGCTGATGGCTCCAGTGGTCGACCTCTGACATCACGCCACCCGACGTACAGATCTTGATGACCTTTGCGTCACGCCTCAGGTTCCTTCTCACTGCCTTGAGGACGCCTGGCACACCATCGGCGACGTTGAAGACGAACTCGTATCGATCGCCGAGGGCTTCGAGAGTGGGTAACGGTATCGAGTGTTGGTCAGCATGTCCTGCCGTTGGCGACATGATTCCACCCGCTCCATAGAGATGTGGCCCCCTGATACGGCCTGTGTCGATCTCCCCGACCAATTCGATCCCCACACCTCCAACTTCGCGGACCGAGGTCACTCCACCGTCGAGCGTGCGGCTTAGCTCCTCGACTGCTCGCGATCCGATGACCGATGGTGGGGTCAGTCCGACTGTGTCGAACTCCTCAGGAACCGGGGTGCCGAAGTGGATGTGGCAGTCCCACAGGCCGGGCATCACGACGGGTACATGCGCCGTGGCTTCACCAGCCTCGGCGGGCACTCCAGACGTGGGACCCGTGTAGACGATCTCGGAAGCTTCTGCGATCACGGTTCCGTTTGGGATCGGTATGCCGCGGCCGGGTATGAGAAGATCAGCATCGATGCGAAGCATCATGCCGGTGCCTTCACAGAGTTGCCAAACTGCCATACGTGGGTGACCCGGTCGGGGTCGCCCCAGCCGGAATTGTCCTCAAGCGGGTTGAAGTCGATCGCGATGACATCAGCGTCGTAACCCTCGCGGAGTTGGCCAGAGAGAGGAGCCTGAGGACCGAGTGTGTCCGGGCCGTTCGCCGTTGCCGCTTCGATGGCATCGAGCGC
>JAMBLL010000325.1 GCA_023336765.1 Actinomycetes bacterium
AACGGTGACCGCCGGTGTCGGACGTTTCGACGGCGGGTGGGACGCATCCACCCGGTGTAGTCGTCCTGACCCGGCGTCGCGTTCGTCGAGCCTGATCGCAAGGAAGGCGAATGCGACAACCGCGAGGAACACAGCTACATGGATGAGGCCCTTAGGTCTCCGGTCGATGATGACGAATTGGAGTGCCACGATCAGCGGCGTCATCACCGCAATGAAGGGCCGCGAGTTCAAGAGGCCTGCAACCAGCAGGAACCCGAGGATCCAGAAGAGGGCGGCGAGCAGGAGAACCAATCCGGGGACTGGACGTACAGGCTCCACGCCGAAGCGGATGACGTCGAATGCACGCACCATCTCGAACTGGACCGTCGTCCATGTTTCGGTCGTGGGTGCGATGAGCCAAAGCGTTGATGGTGCAACGAGGAGGCCAGCTGTGATCACGAAACCGAAAACGTTTGCAACGATGACGACGAGTGCGCGTGCCTCATAGGAAACGAGCGTCCATGTGATGCCAGCAGCGAGCACCATCGAGATGATGATGGCGAGTTGCCATGGTGTCCCGACGACCGAGTCGCGCATCACGAACGAGAGCTCCCAAAAGGCGAGAGCGATCGCTGCGATCCCTGCTATCCAGCTGAAGCGGTAGACCATCCGTGCTCCATTGCGTTGCGCCACGACTCGGCCCAGCTCCCCGTGGGTGTGGAACGCACGACAAGCGCTCCGGCCCTGGCGAACCCGACCATCGGGTCATTATCGTCCTCGGTAACGGTGAGTACCACCGTTCTGTAAAAATCCTGACTGAGAAGTTGGAACGCCGAAAGGTCAGAGTCGTCCGGTGAGCCGGTCACCATGACGAGTACGCCGCCAGCCATGCCGGATCTGGCAAGGTGCGCGACGAGTTGTCGTAGGTCCATGGTGCGAACCGAGCGGATCGTAGCGAGTTCCTCCATGGCCACCCTGTACGCCTCTGTTGACCCAACTGTCGTCCCATTGCCAGATCCCATCCAGATCGTCGGGGTGTAGCCCGATTTGTACAGGTGATGGAGCGTTGATGCCGCACCCCGCACCGCCTGTTCGAAGCTCTCGTCAGAGCTGTGGCGTTGTGACCTAGGGTCGAGAACGATGAACGCACGCGACTGCCATGGCATCTCGAGTTGCTTGATCATCAGCATGTCTCTGCGTGCCGACGAGGGCCAGTGGACTTTTCTCATGTCGTCGCCATGTTGGTACTCGCGCAACGTGTAGAAGTCCTCTCCGCCTGAGTGCCAGAAACTCGCCCTCGAAGTGCTGATCGTCTGATCCTGCCCCCTGCCTGTGGGGACACCGACGAAATCCTCGATCCGCGGATACACGACGAGGCGACTCGCATGACCGAACGTGGACGTTGAATCGGTGAACCCGAGAGGGTCCCCGATGCTGATCCTCGCGGGCCCAACTCTGTACACACCGCGCGGGCGAGAGATCACCTCGTACCGGCCAGCCATCGTGTCACCATCAGATACGCGATCAGCAATGAACGTTGCGGAACCAAGGCCGTGGACACGATCTTCCACACTCACGCGGTAGACCTTTCGCTGTGATTCGAGAGTCAGGTCGACGACCGCCCTCTCACCGTCGTGGAGTTGTTGCGGTTGGATCTGACGGGTCAGGCGCAGTCTGGGTGCTGCGAGCCTGACGTAGATCGATCCGCCCGCAACGGCAACACCGAGAAACACTGCAAGTGCGAGTAACAGGTCCTCACCGAAAAACAGCCACAACATAACGAGGGCAGTCGCAGCGCCGATCGCTGCCCAGCCCCGCGTCGTGGGCATCAGTTCGCTGCCCTGGTCCCGGGAACGGGCACCGCTGCCATGATCTCAGAGATCACCATGTCGGCTGTGACTCCCCGCATCTGGGCTTCCGGGCGCACGATGAGTCTGTGATTGAGGACGGGTCCGAGCACCTGTTTGACATCATCGGGGCTTGCGTAGTCCCGACCGTCCGTGGCAGCGGTGGTGCGGGCCGACCGCTGGAGGAACAGTGTTGCCCTTGGCGAAGCACCGAGCAGGATGTCGGGATGGGTCCTCGTAGCCTCGGCGATATCGATGAGGTAGTGTTTGAGAACATCGGCTACATGGATTTGAGCCGAGATCGACGTCATACGAACGATGTCCTCGGCATGGATCACTGACTTGAGATCTTCGAAGCTCGAGCGGGTGCCGTGCATATCGAGCATTTCGAGTTCTTTCTCCCGTTCTGGATATCCCATGGTCACCCGCATCATGAAGCGGTCAAGCTGAGCCTCAGGCAGGGGATAGGTGCCCTCGTGTTCGATGGGATTCTGGGTCGCGATGACGATGAACGGAGGGTCGAGCACCCTGGTCTGTCCATCAACAGTGATCTGGCGTTCTTCCATGGCTTCGAGCAACGCAGCCTGGGTCTTCGGGCTGGCCCTGTTGATCTCGTCACCGAGCAGTACGTTCGTAAATACCGGGCCTGCCCTGAATGTGAACGTCCCATGTTCGCGGTCCCACACGGATACGCCGGTGACATCAGACGGGAGCAGGTCGGGGGTGAACTGAATGCGTTGGAAGGTACAGTCGATGGACCGTGCGAGCGACTTTGCGAGTAGGGTCTTGCCGACTCCAGGCACGTCCTCGATCAGCACATGTCCCTCTGAGATGAGGCTGACCACGACGAGTGCGATCGTCGATTTCTTGCCCTGGATGACTTTCTCGATGTTCTCGGTTACGGCTGTGAATCGATCATCGAACCACGCTAGGTCGTCTGGCGTCGGGGACAAGTTGTTTCCTTTTCTGTCCGGGTGCAGCGTGGTGAGAATACCTGAATTGAGATTCTCGTTTTCCGTTTTCCGTTTTCTGGAGAGAAGAGAGCACAGTGCACAGAGCACAGAGAAGAGATGAAGACGACAGGGAAGAGTTGGGGGGCTGGTCTCGTGAGAACAGACGGCTGTAGTGTTCGGGCATGTCGCTTGCTGTTGTCCTCGCCGTGATCGTCCGCCCGTGGTTGTGGCCGACCGCCCTCGGAACGTTGTTCGCCATGGCACCACGGCGATGGTGGACACGCAAGCCGTTCCTTCCGATCCCTGACGCCGATGTCATTGCATGGAGAAGGGCCACGGCTTACGGGAGTTCCTCAGCGCCGATGACCTCCCACGATGTCGTGTCCTATCTCGAATCAGACGGAGAGCTGACGCTACGCATGGTCGACCTTGACGCCGTGATCACCCATGCCCACGACCTCGGCA
>JAMBLL010000326.1 GCA_023336765.1 Actinomycetes bacterium
ACGACAGCATTCTCACCGCGCTGAACGCCCCCGATGATCATGGAATGGGGCAGATGCAACTCGGCGACCGTCTTTCCAATGGCGTCGCTGTTGGGTCCGATCTCAAGCTCGATGGCCTCAGCATCGGAATCCGCAAAGGTGACAACCGAATAGATCACACCCCGGCGCACGAACCGGAGTATCTCGTTGGCGGCTGACATTCGAGAACTCACAGCCGCGTCAATGCCTTCGCCTGTCACCAGGCTCACAAGTTCGGTTCGCGAGAACCGGGCGATCGTCTCCTTCGCCCCAAGTGCCTTGGCGGCGAGAGCACCGAGAACGTTCTCACCATCCCAGCCAGACAGAGCCATCACCGTATCGGCAGAAGCGACCCCCTCAGAGATGAGGACCTTGGGATCCGTGATGTCCCCACACACGGTCACCACGCCGGGCACCCCCTCTGCAATGGCTCGACACTTCGCCATGTCACTGTCGATGAGCGTCGTGTGGATCCCGGAATCGGACAGAAGCTGAGCGGTCAGGCGCGCAAGGCGCGTACCTCCGAGCACCATCGCCTTTTCTGCAGGGGCGCTCGAAAGCTCCAGCCACTCGTATGCCTCAGCGATCCCGTCCTTGTGGGCCATTATCAGGATGTGGTCCCTGGCATTGATGACCGTCGATCCCCGGGCGATTCTCGTGTCGCCGTGCCTGATCGTGGCGACGACGAGCCAGTTCCACCCCGACACAGACTCGCGCAACTCCGCAAGCGTATGTCCGATGAACTTCGCACCGGGATCCACATGGGCGCCGAGCAGGACGAGTTCACCACCAGCGAAGTCGATGCGCTCGGATATCCCGCCGCTCTTGGCAAGCCTGAGCAGTTCACGAGCTGCTGCTTCGTCCGGGTCTATCACGAGGTCCACACCGAGCGCCTCGACCTCGGCCTTGAGTTGCGGGTCCTCAACCCTGGCGACTTTTCTCGTGACACCCAGCTTGGTCCCCGCAGCGCATGCGAGCACGTTGACCGCATCGGAGGAACTCACCGCAATGAGAAGGTCAGCACCCTTGAGTCCTGCTCGCTTAAGCGTTTCCACGGATGCACCGTTGCCGTTCACAACAAGGCAATCGATCTCCGCTTGGGCTGTCACGGCACGGGCAGAGTCGGACTCGATCATCACGACATCCTGCCCCTCGTAGGAGAGTCGCTCCGCTAGATACGACCCAACCGCTCCCGCTCCAACGATGAAGATTTTCATGAGAGCCAGCCTACAGCCGTCAGCTTTCAGCCATCAGCCATCCGCTATCAGAACGGAACGCCGAGCACGGACCCTGTAGATCCATGTTCTGCCCACATCAGAATTCTTGCTGACGGCTGAAAGCTGTTCCTACAATATCCCGCCGAAGCTGACGAACGCGGTTGCGAAGATCAACGAGACGATCGTCATCACCTTGATCACGATGTTCATCGACGGGCCAGAGGTGTCCTTGAACGGATCTCCGATCGTGTCGCCCACGACGGCTGCCTTATGGGCGTCGGATCCCTTGCCTCCGAAGGCGCCTGCCTCGATGAACTTCTTGGCGTTGTCCCACGCACCACCAGCGTTCGCCATGTAGATAGCAAGGAGAAAGCCCGATACGAGGGCGCCTGCGAGTAGGCCACCGAGCATCTGGACGCTGATGAATCCGATCAGCAGCGGTAGTGCCACCGCCATGGCGCCAGGGATCACCATCTCACGAAGTGATGCCTTGGTGGAGATATCGACGCATTTGGCGTACTCGGGAACTACTCCCTCTTTGCCCTCACGCAGACCAGGGATGTCACGGAACTGCCGCCTGACCTCCTCGATCATCTGGAAGGCTGCGCGACCGACCGCCTGGATCGTCATCGAAGCGAACAGATACGGGAACATCGCACCGAGGAACAATCCAATGACCACCTCGATATCGAGGATGTTGAACTCTTCGACGCCAACCGCCTTTGCAAAGGTAAAGAACAATGCCAGCGCTGTCACGGCAGCTGACGCGATGGCGAAGCCCTTGGCGACGGCCGCTGTGGTGTTGCCAAGCGAGTCGAGTTGGTCGGTCGCCTCGCGGACTTCAGGGTCCAGATCTGCCATCTCTGCGATACCACCTGCGTTGTCAGCGATCGGACCGTATGCGTCGACCGAGATCGTGATCCCAAGTGTGGAAAGCACACCGATCGCCGCGATGGCAACACCGTAGATGCCGCCCCCTTCAATCGCCCAATCCCCTGCCCAGAAAGCAACACCCATACCAACGGCCACCACGATCACTGAGAACGCGGCAGACTTCATGCCCTCTGCGATCCCGGCCAGGACGACCGTTGCGGGCCCAGTCTCTGACTGGCGTGCGATGTTCTTGACGGTCTTGTAATGATCAGACGTGTACCACTCAGAGATCTTCCCAACGGTCATCCCGATGCCGAGTCCGACGACGACTGCGATGAAGAGGCCCCACGCATTCTCGACGCCTTCGACACCATTGAACATGAGAGGGGTCAGTGCAGCCACACCGACAACGGTGATTCCCGCAGCAGAGAACGTTCCCATGTGGAGCGCGGCTGCGAGGTTATCCCCTTTGGGCCTCACGAGGAATGACCCGATGATCGACGCACCCATACCGATCGATGCGATCATCAACGGATAGAGGATCAGATAGGGAAGGACATCCTGGCCAGCGAACACGATCGCTGCGAAGGCGATTGGCGCGATCAAGGATCCGATGTAGGACTCGAAGAGGTCTGCACCCATACCGGCAACGTCACCCACGTTGTCACCAACGTTGTCGGCGATCGTTGCCGGGTTCCGCGGGTCATCTTCGGGGATACCGGCTTCGACCTTCCCGACAAGGTCGGCGCCGACATCGGCTGCTTTGGTGTAGATACCTCCACCGACGCGGGCGAACAGAGCGATCGAGGATGCGCCAAGCCCGATGGCGGTGACGATCTCCACCCACTGCTCCGACCTACCGTCAGCGACCGGTTCAACCAGGCCCAGGACATCGCGGAAGAAGTAGATACCGAGGGCGAATCCCAGCAGACCAAGACCAGCGACGGTGAATCCCATCACGGCACCACCACGGAACGCGACAGGGAGTGCCTGTGCTGTCCCACCGAGCCTTGCAGCTTCTGTGGTTCGTGCGTTCGCTGCCGTAGCAACACGCATCCCGATGAAGCCTGCCAGTGCCGAAAGTAGGGCACCGAACACGTACGCAACCGCACCCCACGGGCGTCCCCAGTCCAGCAACGCGTAGATGAGAATGGCCATGATCGCGACGAAACCGGCAATGGCCAGGTACTCGCGCCTGAGGAATGCCATAGAGCCTTCACGGATCACGCCCATCAGATAGACCATCCGGTCGTTACCTGGCGGGGCAGCCATCACCTGGCGCGCGTACACCACAGCGAGGATGAGGGCGGCAACGCCCATGACCATGGCGATATACAGCCACACATCGGGATTCACAGAAATCACTCCTGGTTGTCTTCGGGAACCTTGGAACCGGCGGCATTATAGGGGAAGCAGATGACAGATGACAGATGACAGATGACAGATGACAGA
>JAMBLL010000327.1 GCA_023336765.1 Actinomycetes bacterium
GCGCCTGTGGACGCCAAAGTCCTGATTGTTTGTCGCAGGGGTGTGACACCATAGGGGGATGGACGAACCGGCGATCTTACATGCGGACCTTGATGCGTTCTACGCGGCGGTAGCGGTCCTCGAGGACCCGTCCCTCGAGGGCAAGCCCGTTGCGGTGGGAACCGGGGTCGTGCTTTCGTGCACCTACGAGGCCAGAGCGTTCGGCGTGCGTGGTGGCATGAGGATGGTCGAGGCACGGGAAAAGTGCCCGTCGATGATCGAGGTCGACGGGACATTCGGTGCGTATCCGCAGTACTCACGAAAAGTGTTCTCCATCTTCGAGTCGTTCACACCCGAGATCGAGCCGCTATCGATCGACGAGGCCTTCCTCGATGTCTCGGGATCGCTTCATCTGTTCGGTGACCCCATGTCCATCGCCAACCAGATCCGAGCCGAGGTGAGGGACCAGACCGGGTTGGCAGTGTCCGTTGGCGGAAGCACTCGCAAGTTCCTGTCCAAGATCGCCAGCCAGGTGGCAAAGCCCGACGGTGTGATCATCGTGGAACCGGGCACCGAACTCTACTTCCTGCACCCGCTTCCTGTCTCGTATCTGTGGGGTGTCGGGCCCGTGACGAAACGGAAGCTGAATGAGTTCGGTATCGAGACGATCGCGGATATCGCAAATACCCCATTCGACTCCCTCGTCGTGATGCTCGGCAGTGGGGCTGCTAGCCACCTGGGCGCTCTTGCCAACAATCAGGATCCCAGGCCGATATCGACAACCCGAAAGGCTAAGTCCGTTGGCGCACAGAGTGCCATGAGGTCCCGAATCCGCACGCTTGAGGAACTCAAGCCCATGCTCTTGCGCCTTATCGACAAGGTCTCGGCTCGCTTGCGCAAGAAGAACCGAACGGCGCGGACCATCACGATTCGGGTGCGGTTCGGTGACCTGTCGTCGGTCACGAGGTCTGCGACCATGCCCACACCAACAGCCTCGACCCAGGCGATAGCCGATGTGGGATACCGCCTGCTCGCGAAGGTGCTTGACGAGTACCCGAGACATGAGATATCGCTGATCGGGGTATCAACAACTGGCCTCAGCGTGGGCGAACCGCTCCAACTCGCACTCGGTGTCGACGATGCGACCACCGGAGGCACGCCCAAGGAACTCGAATACGGTGCGCTTGACGAATCCGTCGACGAACTGCGTCGTAGGTACGGCAGGGGTGTGATCACCCATGGTTCGGATCTGCTCTCTGGCCGTTCGACATTTGGTGACGGGCTCTCGGAAGTCATGACGCCAGATGAACGACTCATCGTTGCTGAGGATCAGGGGCCGGAGTACGTCGACTTCGAGGAATAGATCCGAGGTCGAAGAGGAGAGTTCCCCATGGGCACCCTCGCCTACCCTGAGGGGATGCGCTTCCGTCATTGGGCCCTGATCATCGTTGCTGCTGTCGGTTGGGGAACCGGTGGAATCGCCACGCGAGCTGCGTTCGGAGAGGGCGTCGGCGCGTGGACGATGGTTGCGGTGCGCACGTCCATCGCCGCGCTACTCGTTCTTGCGGTCCTGGTCGTACAGCGTGCGGAACTCCCGAGCCGACAGGTGGTCCGGTACGGGATCGTTCAGGCTGTGTTCAACCTCACCATCCCCTACATACTCTTCACCTTTGCATACGACAACGCATCAGCGGGATTCGTTGGACTGCTCGCTGCACTCATCCCTCTGGCGACGGCTGTGTTCGCCAACTTCATGCTCCCGGACGAGCCTCTGACAAAGGCAAAGCTCTTGGCCCTGTTCGTCGCGTTCACCGGTGTTGCAGCGCTCCTGCTTTCAGGTGATTCAGGACTCGCCGAAGGTGGCAGGCCGTTCGTTGCTGTCGGCCTCGGACTAACCGCTGTCATCTCGATCGGGTACGCAGGAACGTTCGCAAAGAGGCATGCTGGCCAGTACGACCCGATCATGTTGACCGGACTCCAGTTCGGTTTGTCCGCTGTGGTCCTCGTTGTGGCGATGCTCGCCATTGAAGGAGTGCCGCTCGACGTGACCGCCAAGGGCTGGGGCCTCATGGTGTTCATGTCGGTGTCGGCGACGTTCATGCCGTTCCTCCTGTTCTTCTGGCTCCTGCAGTACATCTCGGTGACGGACGCATCGCTGATCGGGTATCTCGTTCCCTTCGTTGCGCTCATCGGTGGAATCCTCCTCCTCGGCGAACAACTCCAGGCTGGGATCGTGGTCGGTGGCGTTCTCGTCTTCACAGGCATGGTCCTGGCCGA
>JAMBLL010000328.1 GCA_023336765.1 Actinomycetes bacterium
AGCGTAAGGTGACCAGATGGACATGACCAACAACGATGAACTGACCTGGTTCGATGTGGGTCCGGCCGACATGCTTGCGAACGACGAGGTCACCGTGGTCCGCGCTGGTCATCACGCCGTAGCACTTTCGAGAACAGCCCAGGGGTGGGGAGCGATAGCGAACAGATGCCCCCACCAGGGCGGACCCCTCGGCGAGGGCATGATCGAGGGGTGCTGGCTGATCTGCCCCTGGCATGGCTGGGAATACGATCCAAAGACCGGTGAGACGCCTGGACCGTTCGATGACAGAGTGCCGTCTTTCGCTGTCGAACTCAGAGACGACAGGGTATTCGTCGGTGTCATCGAGCCTGAGGAGCACGAAACCACGCTGATGACACAACTCGTCGACCGACTTGTAGCCGGCGGCATCGACACGGTCTTTGGCATGGTCGGTCATTCCAACCTCGGATTCGCTGATGCACTCCGAAACGCGGAGAAATCTGGCGACATACGCTTCATCGGCATCCGCCACGAGGGCGCGGCCGCTTTCGCCGCATCCGCGTACGGCAAGCTCACAGGTCGCCCCGCCGTGTGCTTTGCGATCGCGGGCCCTGGTGCCACCAACCTCTATACCGGCATGTGGGATGCCAAGATCTCGAACACCCCCCTGCTGGCCATTACAGGACAGATTCCCACCAAGAATCTTGGCACGAGGGCGTTCCAGGAAGTACCGCTTGTCAAGGCACTGGGGCCGGCAGCGGGTTGGTCCAAGCGTCTCTCCGCAAGCGACACCTCGAAGGTCGCAACAGACATGATCAGCTTCGCCACGACACAGCACGACGTAGCGCATCTCGTGATACCCGACGACGTTCAGACCCTCCCACCCGCAACCGATGCGCCTCCAGCTACAGCTGCGGCACCCAATCGGCTACTCCTGACGGCCTCGGACACCGCCAAGATCGCTGACCTGATCCGGAGGTCTGAGAATCCCCTCTTCGTGGTAGGAAAGGGCGGAACGCGAGCATCGGGCGAGATCATGGCGCTCGCCGAATGGGTAGATGCGGCGGTCGCCACGACCTTCCCCGCCAAGGGGTGCATCCCGGAGGATCACCCGCTCGCCACCGGCGTGCTCGGCAGGTCTGGAACCCCGGTATCTGCCGCAATGCAAACCCGGTCCGACCTCATCGTGCTATTCGGTACCGGCATGGCTCCTCACACAGGTATCACAGAGAAGCGGCCGGTCGTACGGATCGACACCGACGCTCTCGCTCAGTTACGCAACACCCACAACGTTGCAGTGTTCGCCATGGCCGATGCTGGCGCCGCGGCAGAAGCGCTCGTACGGGAATGCACGGAGGCCGATCGGCCTGAGCTGCGGAATTATCTCGCCGATCGATGGTCGTGGTGGCGTGAGCGGAAGCGTCAACGTCGTCACATCGACGTTGACGGTCGTCTCACGAGCGCTGCGGTTTTCCATCAGCTCAAGCAATCGATTCCCCACGACGCCGTCGTTGCTCTCGATGTCGGCAACACGACGTACTCATTTGGACGCTATTTCGAAGCAGACGGCCAAAGGGTCGTGATGAGCGGCTGGCTTGGTTCGATCGGGTACGCGTTGCCTGCATCCCTCGGAGCAGCACTCGCCTACCCGGACATGACGATCGTTGCAATAGCCGGTGACGGGGGCTTCGGACAATATGCCATGGAGCTCACAACGATCGCAAAGTACGGGCTCAACATCAAGGTCGTGCTCTTATCGAACGACGAACTTGGCAAGATCACAGCTGAACAGGAACTCGCGGGCACACATACCTGGGCGACATCGCTCAAGAACCCATCTTGGGCAGGCATGGCAACATCCCTGGGACTCTTCGGCACCAGGGTGACGACATCCGAGGAACTCGACAAGGGAATGCGCGACCTCTTCGCACACGACGGCCCAGGCCTCCTCGAGATCCGCAGCTCCCGCCTCCAGTACTGACCATTGGGACTTTGGCGTCCAGCGGCGCAATATATTGCGCCGCTGGACGCCAAAGTCCCAATGCGCGAGCTGGGCTGGAGTCTGCATGGGGAGGATTCCCGATAGGCATGGATGTGCGGATGACATACGGTCACAGAGATGGATGTATCGACTTGAATCGAAGGAGGAACGATGCGACATCTCAAACGAATCTGGGTCATGACCATGACAATGGCCCTGGTGGTCGGATTCACGTCCGCGGCATACGCAACCCAGACGGACCTTGTCCCGGGAAACCCCGTGTATCTCACACTTGGTGACTCCTGGGGATACGGCCAGGGTGCTACCGATCCGGCAACGTCGGGATACGCAGCAGTACTTGCTGGCACGCTCGCCGAGGATCTGGACTGCTCGCCAGCACAATCGGAGAACGCTGTCGATGGGTGCAAACATCTACAGCATCTCAACCTTGCACGAGGAGCGACAGAGACATTACCTGGTGTCACGGCACCGATCGTGGCCTCGGAACAACTCCCGGTGGCGATCCCGATGATCGAAGCCCGCAACGGAGATATGAACCCGGCCAACGATATTGAAGCGATCACACTCCACGTCGGCGGCAACGATGTGACTGGTCCGATCCAGGCCGCGTGTATCGACGGAATCGACCCAACATGCGTCGCAGTGTGGATGACGGAGATGGCAGTGTTCGAGGCTGACCTACAGGCGGTCGTTGCGCCGCTGCGATCCGCTGCAGGCGATGAGACGCCGATCGTGCTTGGCACCTATGACAATCCGGTTGCGACCTGCTGGCTCTTTGACGCCTTTGGGCCAGAGGCGGTGTTCCTCGGCGCCATGTTGCTCGAAGGTTCTCCTGGGTTCGTCGACGGGCAACTGGGCGTTCACCTCGATGGCATACACGAGGTCGTGCGGAGAGTGGCTTCCGCGAACGGTGCGCAGGTAGCGGAGTCGTTCGGCACACTCGATCCAGGAGACTTTGTCGGTGGCTCCGACTGTCTCCACATCAGAGATTCCGGACACCAGAAGGTAGCGGCAACGTTCGCAACGATCCTCGAGGACTAACACCCGCCACTGACCATCACGAGGAAGGGCCCCGCTTCATGCGGAGCCCTTCCTCGTCGGCCGAGATACGGCCAATGATTCGGTTATCAGTCGCTGCCGGTGTTTCGCCCTCTGGATGGGTCCACCAGACCAGTTTCGTACGCCATGAACGACAGCTCGGAACGGGTCGCCACACCGAGCTTCTCGAAGATATGGGACATGTGACTTTCGAGAGTCTTCACCCTCATCCCGAGCTTTGATGCACTCTCGCGGTACGTGTACCCACGAGCGATGAGGAGCACGACCTCGCGTTCTCTCGGCGTGAGGCCTTCGATCATGCTGACCTGCTCCATCGCTGAATCGATATCAAGGAGATGCCCAGCGACCTCCCGCGAGATCGGCGTACCGCCGTTCATCACCTCACGGATGATCGCGGGGAGCTCCTCCCCCGGGGTTGACTTCGTGATGTATCCGTCAACGCCCGCTGCGAGAAGCGACGCTACATCGCCGCGCGATGTTGACACGGTGAAGGCGATGCACTTGATGTTGGGAGCTACCTCCTTGACGGCTGAGACGATCCTGGCTCCACCCTTCGGTACATCGAGGTGCACGTCGATTAAGGCAACATCGGGCTTGGTCCCGAGGATTCCCTCGATCGCATCAACCACATTGCTGGCCTCACCTGCGATCTCGAATTCTGTGAGGAACGAGCGTGAGCCGAGGCGCACGGTGTCATGATCATCGACGAGATACACGGATATCACCTGTTCACACCCCCTTCGGTACGGACATCTCGACTTCTGTCCCGAACTCGGGTGAGGAGTGGATCAGGGCAGTGCCACCGATCGTCTCAAGGCGACGGATGATGGAGTTCTCGATGCCGAAACCATCGGTGGACGTAGCGAAGTCGAAGCCTTTGCCCTTGTCGCGAACGAACACGGTCACGGTGTCGATCTCACCGCTGCAGTAGACAAGGATCAGATCTGATCCTGAGTGCTTGGCTGCGTTGATCATTGCTTCCCTCGTGGCCTCAACAAGTCCCGAAAGCCCAACCGTCATCTCTGTGTCATACGAACACACCATGTCTATTTCGATCCCGTAGAGGTCCTCTACGTCATCGCGTGCAGCCAGCATCGCTGTGACGAAGGGATTCTCGTGCTCGGAACGGAGCGAGTAGATGGTCTTGCGAAGCTCACGTTCTTGTTGGCGAGCGATAAAGGAGACCTGGACTGGGTCATCTGGTACGACGCGAATCGCGTGCAGCGTTTGGAGCACTGAGTCGTGGAGTTGGTCAGCAAGCGCTAACTGTTCGTCGTGTTGGATCTGGCGCTGCGTCACTATGGCGAGCTTCTTGTTCGCTGCCCTACGAAGGAAGTCTCTCTCCCGGATCAAGTCGAAGCCAAAACCAATGATCACTGCGTAGACGAAGAACACGACGGCTCCGACCTGGTCTGGCGTGGTGTAGGAACCCGCGATTTCCATTCCGATCCACTGGTTGAGGAACAGGACCACCGAGGCACCGATCGTCCACCGCATATCGGATGCGTAGGCGACCACAGCCAACCATGAGATGGGAAATCCCCCATGGAGCAGGCTCTCTGACCCTGCGTAATAGGAAGCGTTGGCAACAAGGAGAACCACAATGCCATCAGCGATGACGAACGCCGCGCTCTTGACTCGCCGCTGGTCCCTGGAAATCCAAAAGGTGAATATCGTCCACAGAAGGCTTCCGAACAGCATCGCCATCAGGATCGACAGATTCGGCGCCGATGTTGTTGCCAACGAAGAGACCACAAGCAGCAGGAGCCACACCCAGCCCAGAATGCGGAACGCAAGGACGATCTTGAGCAAGATGTTCTCTATCGGCTCGATCGCGGTCTCAACAGGCAAGTCCTGCATGATCTCATCCTACGCGAACAAAACGCTGCGCGCCATGGGGGACATCCCCGATACACGGCGCTGTGCCGTGGCATGGCCAACAAGTGGGCTCAGGGCTTTGGCGTCCAGCGGCGCAACATATTGCG
>JAMBLL010000329.1 GCA_023336765.1 Actinomycetes bacterium
GACGAGATGTCGTCCGGATCGGCGCCAAACGCCTGATGAACCAGCAGGTAAGGTGGTGGTGTGGCAGGTATAGAGTTCATCGATCACGACTGGACCTCCTTTCTGGAGGCGACGACGAGCCGCGGACCGCTCGAGTACTTCCACTCCGCCATGGCGTTCGTCGATGGCCACAAGGGTGCGGGGCGCCAGGCAGTTGATCTTGGATGTGGAGGCGGTGCAGACACGCGTCTGCTACTCGCGAGAGGCTGGAGTGTCCTGGCTGTCGATGCGGAACCCAAGGCGAGACTCCTCTTGGAGGAGACAACCCCGGAGCACCATCGTGACCGACTCGACATCGCCATTGGGCAGTTCCACGACGTGGATCTACCTCAAGCCGACCTGGTATACGCCCAATTCTCCTTGCCGTTCGCTGGCGATCACCACGACGAAGCAGTCAGTAATGCTCTGGCGGCCGTCGTCCCCGGAGGCGCGTTCGTTGGGCAATTCTTCGGCGCGAACGACGATTGGGCCGACGACGCTGGAGTTGCCTGGGTCGATCGGACCTGGGTGGATCGAACCTTCTCCGATTTCACTGAACTCGACGTGGACGAACGGGACCATCGTGGCCCGTATGGCCAACACGGGGCCACCAAACGCTGGCACTTCTTCCACGTACGGGCCCGTCGCTGAGGAGCTTCCTCACGCGTCGATGGTCATGAGGTCGGATCCCACCGTGACCTCGCCGGGGAAGACCTCTGTGATCTGTGAACGCATGAGTTCGATCGCGACGTCGGACTTCTCTCGGATGTGTGTGAGGATGAGATGGCCGACGCCCGCCTCTTGCGCGATCGCCGCAGCTTGAGGTGCACCTGCAAGGACCTGCTCGGTCAGGAATGTCTCCTCTGAGGTCGTGATCTCTCCCTCAGAAAGGTACGCACACATGACGAGCGCATCGGCTTGGTGAGCAAGATCCGCCAACTCGAGTCCCGCCACAGCATCACCTGAAATGGCCACATGTCGTCCCTCCGCTGAGATCCTGTAACCGTTGGCGGACCACTCCTCGATTGAGAGTTCGATACCCATCGAGCCGTGTTCGACCTGACCGGAGGTGACCTCCACTCCGTTTGGGAGGTCGATGCGTTGGCTGAGGACTTCCTTCACCTCGAGGAACGCCCGTGGATGGTCCAGGAGACGTCCGTGGACCCATTCCTCCGCGATTCGAAAGTTGATGTCCCGCGCATAGACCTGGTCGAGCAACCCGTCGATGATGGCGGCGGTACCTGGTGGCCCGAAGACCGGCAGGGGTCGCGTACGGCCGTTGTTCCAAGCAGCAAGGATCAGGTCACCCAGTCCACCGATATGGTCGAAGTGGTGGTGTGTGATGAACACGGCGTCAAGATCTTCGGCTCGAACGTTCGCTCTTACGAGTTGCGTTGCGACTCCGCGTCCAGCGTCGAATAGCACTGCCAGCCTCGAAGCTTCGACGAGCGTTGCGGGGCCCTGACGCTCAGGGTCCGGGCGTGGCCCTCCTGTACCCAATAGCGTGACGTGCATCCCGTCACCCTACGGCATTCTCTACGCCAGAAGCCTATTTCTTGGACTGCTCGTAGTAGGGGTTGTCGCCTGCGTTGTGGTCGGTGACGTCGATCACCTGGAGTATTTCAGGCACCATTGAGAGGATCGTGGCTTCGATGCCCTGAGACAGGGTGACTCCGGCCAATCCGCAACCCTGGCAAGCGCCGCCGAGGCGGACATATGCCGTGTTCTCCTCAACGGCGACGAGTTCGGTTGTTCCGCCGTGTGCGGCGATCGCGGGATTGATCTGTTCTCTGATGACCTGCTCGACGCGCTCTGGTATCGGGCCCGAAAGATCTGCGGATGTGCCGGTGCCGAGGATCTCTGGAGACGGCGAATTCGGGTTGTCGATACTCAGTCCGGGGTTCACCAGACTCTTTGACATGGCGAGTGTCGCCCCTGTGAGGTTCGAAACGCTCGCCTGGGGGACCGCCACCGGCAGGTCACCATGGTGCTCAACGATGTCATCCGTGTCGACCTGATCGAGCGGTGTCATATGCATGGCATAGGTGAATTCGGTGCCCTTGGCTCCCGTGATCGCTAGAACGAGAGCGAGGTCGCCGGCATCGGGTTCACCGGCACGAATCGTGAGAAGCTTCTCAAGGGCTTGGTCTGTGATGGTGATGATGCGAGAATCAGTTGTCATGACGGTTAACCCAATCAGAGGCGAGTACGAATTACTTGATGATGATACGGACGATGCGCCTCGTCGAGTACGAAATCCACTCTTGGTTCTGGTCGTCCCGGCAGGCAGTTACCGAGCGGCGGACTTCGTGGCAGCAACTCGGTCACTGCGCGTGGACCTGGTTGTTGCCTCGGATGGTGATCTTCCGATGGGCGATATTGGCCGGTCTCGTTCGCTGTCGATCGACTTCCAGCGGCCAGAATGGTCCGCTTCGCGTATCGCGAATCTCAAACCTCAGCCCGATGCGGTCGTCGCTGTGGATGATTCGGGTGTGTTGATAGCGTCGCTGGCTTCCACGATCCTGGGGGTCGCGACGAACCCGGCAAGTTCAGTAGCTGCGACGAGGAACAAAGTACAGATGCGCGGCCTGCTCGCGAGTGCCGGCGTGTCCCAGCCAGCGTTTCGCGTGGCAGGCCGAAGCGCGGTGGCAGCAATGGCGGCCGACCTCGGCTACGCGTGTGTTGTGAAGCCTCGTGGGTTGTCCGCGAGCCGCGGAGTTATCCGGGTCGACAACGCGCAGGAGGCAGAAGCTGCCGAGGAGCGTATCCGCCAGATTGTGGCCGACTCAGGGGGTGATCCGGACGAGGATCTTCTCGTGGAGGCGTTCGTGCCTGGTCCCGAGGTTGCAGTTGAGGGGATGATCGTTCGCGGTGAACTCGTAGTACTGGCCTTGCTTGACAAGCCAGACCCCCTCGATGGACCCTACTTCGAAGAGACGATGTTCGTGACACCGTCGCGCCACGCCCCTCATATCCAGGAGGAGATCGTTCGTGTCGTGGGTGGTGCGACAGCCTCCCTCGGTCTCGTCTCGGGGCCGGTGCATGCAGAGGTCCGGATCGGTCCTCATGGCGTCGTTCTGATCGAGGTTGCGGCGCGCCCGATCGGTGGGCTGTGCGGCCGTGCGCTCACTTTTGGCTTGCTCGGAGAGTCGCTTGAGTCTGTGATCATTCGCGGTGCGTTGGGCATGCCAGGTGCTGGAACTGACAGTGCAGTTGCTGCGACAGGAGTGTTGATGATCCCGATCCCCGAGGCAGGGAGGCTCATCGCTATTGACGGTGTCGAGGAAGCACTTGCCGTTGAAGGGGTCACCGAGTTCGATCAGACCATCGCGATCGGAAGAACGGTGCGCCCGCTTCCTGATGGGTCGAGGTATCTGGGGTTCATCTTCGCGATAGGTATCTCCCCCGACGACGTCGAGCATTCCTTGCGTCGCGCCCACGACTGCCTCATCATCGCCATCGAACCTGGCGAAGTTACACCGGATTCATCGACCGTCTGCTAGATCAGAAGGCTTGCCGCCCCCCAGGTGCCGACCAGAGTGCCGACAGCCAGGAGCCAGTATGCCCGTACCGCGCGGAACTCGCCGGTCTCGCCCTTTGGCGCTTTCCCCCGCTTGTTCTGGATGATCGCGAACAGGTTTCCCAGCACCATTGCAGCGCCGAATGCAAGAGCCATCTGCTTGACAAGAAGATCGAGGTCGACGAGTTGTTCCACTGGCGGGACGCTAGCGACAGTTCGGGTAAATCAGTGGTCGGATACGCTCAATGGTCATGGGAATACGACAATCATCGCTCAACGGACCTGCCGCGCGCTCGCGCCCTCGATCAGCTGCCCTGACGATCGCGCTCTGGACGTTCGGCCTGGCAACATCCCTGTTCCTCATCGGCATGTGGGGACGGACCGTGGCCGTCGATAGCGGGGCGATCGAGGCCTCGGCGCGCACCATCATCGATTCTGACATCGCTACGGACAGGATCAACACGTGGTTCGAGGAGGGGCTCACGACCGCCGCGGGGATCGATTCGGAAACGGCTCGTTCCGTGGCCCTTGCGATCGAGTCGAAGCCGGAGTATCAGGAGGCCGTCGATGCCATCACCGCTGCCTTCGTCAACAGCCTGTTCGCTGCTGAAGGCGACACGACCCGGGTCGACCTCGAGCGGACACTCCTACCACTCGTACCGGTGGTAGCTGATGAGCTGGCGCTCCGCGATGTCCCTGTTGAAGAGGAACGGATCGAGGAACTGCTCGATGACGCAGGTGTTGTCGAACTTGACGCGGGTGAAACAGCTTCCGTTGCCGCGGTCGTATCGGACGCGCGGGTGTTCCTCACCCAGGTCGTTGTCGTGTCCATTCTTGGAATGCTCATTGCAGGAATGGTCGCCGTGTCCCTTGCCCCGCAACGGTGGGCAATGGTGAGACAACTCTCGACACGGGTCCTGATCGCCGCACTGTCCTACAGCGTGGTCCTGCAACTCGCCGGATGGGCACTCGATCCAAGCCGTGGTCGGTCTCCGATCTCGGGCGCTGCGGGGACTCTCTTGTCGTCGAACTCACACGTGTTCCTGATGCTTGGTGGTCTCGCTGGAGTCGGTGCAGCCGTTGGCTATTGGTTCACGCCGCGTCGACGAGATCCCGTGATCGAGCACCCGATGGAAACGGCCGATGACGACACGCGAGAGATGCTGTCCGTCTGACGATCGGTGCCCAGCCTTCGTGGGCGGCTCTTCTCAGATCGCGTACTCTGTCAGACGCTCGTACAGAGGTTCACATAGTGCGTAGGTGTCCGCGAGTTCGGGAGGCAACGCCTCACCCGTCGAGAGGGGCGGCTCGAACCCCGTAGTTGCATGAAGTCTTGTGTACCAGTGTGGTCCCCACACACCATCGATGCTCTTGGGTCCGACAGGCCACGAGAGCATCGCAGGGTCGAATGGCACACCGAGAGCTTCACAGAGCGCACTCAATGTCACGCCGGGATCGTTGAGCACGGCACCAGAGTCGACGACGATCGGCGTTGCCCCAGACGCGAGGGTCTCGTCGAGGATCTCCACCTGGTCCTCATAGCCGGTGTCTGCAAGGGATGGGACTCTTCCAAGGCCTCTCGAGAGCGAGGGGATCATGTCGATCGGGTCACGGGTCAGGATGAAGCCTGTCATGTCCTTGATGAACCCGCGATCCATGCCCACGATGTGGTGGGCCATGTTCTTGATGAACAGCAGTGGCGTATAGACCTCGCTTCCCAGCATCAGTTCGAGCACAGCGTGTTCGTGCCTCGGGAGTGCTTCGAGCACCTCGTCCCTCATCGGATGGTCGAGACCGGTCACATCGAGGAAGTGTGCGTACATGGGTTCGTCGAGAACCGTCGTGTCGCTTCTCTGATTCCATGCGTACATCATCGCTGTCGAGATATTGCGTGGCGCCGCCCACATGTTGATGATCCGGGTCATGGTCGAGCCTCCTCGTCGAAAGCGTGTTCCCTGGCGGTTGCGAGCCTGGCTGTGATCGGGCCAGGCTCGCCGGTGCCGATCGTTCTGCCATCGACTCTTACGACAGAGGTGAGACCCCCGTACGTACCTGTCACGAATGCCTCATCTGCAGTGAACACGTCGTCGAGTGTGAAGTCCTTCTCCCGTGCGGTGATCCCCCCGGCTCGTGCGAGTTCGATGATGAGTTGGCGCGTGATCCCGTTGAGACAGTGGTCACCTGTTGAGGTCCAGACCTCCCCGTGAGTCACGATGAAGAAGTTCGTCGAATTGCACGTAGCGACGTTGCCGTTCGTATCGAGCATGAGCGCCTCGTCATCGCCCGCTTCGATCGCCTCGAGGAGCGCAGCCACCTCATGGATCTTCGAGTGGCAGTTCCATTGCTGGTTGAGGGTCTCTGGCGGCGGACGTCTGACATCTGAGGTATGGAGCGAGATCCCGCTTGCTGTGGCGTCTCGGTCGGTGACCTTGTGCTCGGCGATGATGACGATGTTCGGCCCACCTACGACGAGCCTCGGATCCTGGAGAGGGGTCCTCTTTGTTCCCCTGGTGATCATCAGTCTGACGTGGGCATCTGTCTCCATCGCGTTTCTTCTGACGATCTGGCTGAGCAGTGAGATCAGTTCCTCCCTCGTCTTCCCAATATCGAGATGGACGCCCGCTGCAGATTCGAAGAGGCGGTCGAGGTGCCGGTCGAGGTGGACGAACGCACCATTGTGGTAGCGCAGTCCCTCCCATATGCCGTCGCCAACGAGGAAGGCAGAATCGAAAACGGAGATCTTCGCATCGGGCCGTGCGAGCCACTCACCGTCGACGTAGATCTCAACGGTGTCGTTCCGGCTGTCGGGTATCGCCTCGTGGGTTGTCTTTGCCATTGCCGTGACAGTAGTCCAGATGGAAGAACACAGATGGAAGAACACAGATGGAAGAACACAGA
>JAMBLL010000330.1 GCA_023336765.1 Actinomycetes bacterium
ACGAAAGTGCCGCGGCGATCTGAGCCACAGGCACGCCGCTCGACCAATCCGTCACACTCAAGCCTGTCGACGAGGCGCGTGGTTGCACTCCTGCTCAGGCCGATCTGATCCGCCATGTCAGACGCACGCATCGCACCGCCATCTGCCTGAGAGAGCATCAATAGGATGGAGTACCAGTCGAGGGAGATCTCTGACTCTTCATCCATCTCCGTGGACAGCACCGCGTTGATACGCGTGAAGGCGATCATCATGGCACGCCAAGTTTCGGATGCCTGTGTTCTCTTGAGCTCAACCTGCATACAAGGATGTTAGGAAAACTAGTTGCGTAACACAACTAGCTTGATATAGTTGCGTGGCACAATGATTGCGCAGCACAACTAAGGAGTACTCATGCCCAAAGCCGAACACCCCCTCACCCGAACCGTTGACGGAGCCAATGTCCCCTCCGTGGGGCGCTGGAACATCGATCCATCCCACACTTCGGCCGAATTCGTAGGTCGCCACCTGATGGTGACCAAGGTACGCGGCGGTTTTGGAGCGGTCACCGGAACGATCGACGTTTCGGAGGATCCACGGGAGTCCAGCGTCGCGATCGTCATCGAGACCGTGTCTGTCTCGACTGGCGATGATGATCGCGATGGCCACATCAAGTCCGGGGATTTCTTCGATGTCGAGACCTACCCGGAAATGAGATTCGTCTCAACCGCGGTGGAACCGAGTGGCAGTTCCTGGAAGCTGACAGGTGACCTCACGATCAAAGATGCCACCAAGCCTGTCGCCATCAACTTCGACTTCAACGGGATCGTCGACGATCCGTGGGGCAACTCCAAAGCCGCATTCTCTGGGACCGCAGAGATCTTGCGTGAGGATTGGGGTCTCAACTGGAACGTTGCGCTCGACGCGGGTGGCGTTCTCGTCTCGAAGAAGATAGCCATCGAGATCGAAGTACAGGCCGCACCAGCCTCGTAGAACCGGCCGGCTCTCGAACCCCGGGTCCTCTCATCGAGACACCCGGGGTTCTCCGCGCCAACGCCGAAGTTGCCACGACCGAGCGCCTACGAAGAGGCGGGGCCCCGACGGCAAGAGTTGCAGCCAATAACGCAGTAGCACTGATAGGGCACCATCGTGTACGGTTGTACGAAGCACGGGGGGAGACCGTATCACGGACAGTGGATCCCAGATTCACATCGAAGGGAATGTGTCGGGGCAGGTTGCCATCGGCGAGTTCGTCTACCAGGCCCAGGCGCCGGGCGGGGTAGTGAACCAGATTATGGTGCCCGAGCCGATTCGTGCGCTGCCACGACCGGTACGGGTCAGACCGAGACACGATCAGACCAGGATCGCGCGCCCCAGCGTACTTGCAGACATCGTCGACGGGGTCGCCAGGGGTCCCGTTCAGATCGTTGCAGAGGACGGCTGGGGCAAGACCTCCATTCTGGCCCAGCTCGCCTATGACTCAAGTATCGAGAACTACAGCGATGGAATCGCCGTCATATCGGCATGGGGACTCGGCGTGGAAGACATCGAACAGGCGATCTTCGACGCGTTCTATGAGAGCACGCTGCCCGACACCACGCAGAAAGTAACGCCAGGGCAGCTTCGCACGTCGTTCGCTGATATCACTGCGGCGATCGTCGTCGACGATCTCGACATCCCCAGGCAACTCGTCGACCGCATCATGAACGCATGTCCCGAATGTGCGTTCGTATCGACCGCATCCACCCAGACGATGTGGTCAGGAGGATCCGTTCTTGACCTGGTACGCATGGGCCCTGACGAAGCATTGAAGCTGTTCGAACAACGCCTCGGACGTGCCATGGGTACGGGTGAACGAGATGAGATCGCACAGTTCATCTCAAGTGTTGCGGACTATCCAATGGCGATCGTCGCGGCCGCGGCAACGGTGAGCAGAGGCGGCACTCTGATCGACATGCTCCCAACCCTTGCCACTGCCGCTGACCCGATCGGTGCTGTCCATGAACAGGTCAGTGACGCGTTCTCGACCGCTGAAACGAAAGTACTATCGGTGCTCGCGGCGGTACGCGGCGCACCCCTGCCACCAGAGGCCGTTGGTGTTGCATCTGGGGTGAGCGATGCGGAGACCCATCTCGAGGCTCTCAAGCACGACGGCATCATCCAGAAGGCGTCTCCACGCTATCGGTTGGCTGAGTCGACAGCATCTCTGCTCGATCTCCCTGATGCGCACGCCGCCACAGTGCGCGGCCTCGCTGCATGGTGCAGAGACGAACCGAACGCCCACAAGATCGCTGCAGCCGGGTCTGCGATCGCGCTCGCGATGCGCGCGGCGTCAGAACGCAGCAACTACAACGGCGCGATCGAACTCGGCCGATCCGCTGATGCAGGCCTGTCCCTGTCCGGTCGATGGGGACTGTGGTCTGGTGTCCTCGATGAGGTGTCTAGTGCCTCGACGCACGCCGGCGACCTGTTCACCGAGGGTTGGCTGCTCCACCAACTTGGCTCGCGATCGTTGGTCACAGGC
>JAMBLL010000331.1 GCA_023336765.1 Actinomycetes bacterium
CGATGCCAGTTCGCATTCTCATCGCAAAGCCCGGATTGGACGGCCATGACCGTGGAGCCAAGGTCGTTGCGCGTGCTCTGCGCGATGCTGGGTGTGAGGTGATCTACACAGGCCTGCACCAGACACCAGCTCAGATTGCCGAGATCGCAGTCCAGGAAGATGTCGACGGTCTCGGGCTTTCGACGCTCTCAGGTGCCCATCTGACGCTCTTCCCTGCCGTTGTGCAGGAACTCAGAGAGCGGGATGCAGACGACATCGTCGTATTCGGCGGCGGCATCATCCCCGAAGGTGACATCCCTGTGCTCGAAGACGCAGGGATCTCTCCGATCTTCGGCCCTGGTACGTCCCTTGACGACATACAGGCATGGGTCGAAGACCAGTTCACAGACTGATACACAACAGGCTCCTGAGGAGGGCATGTGAAAATCCACGAATACCAGGCGAAGGCCTTGATGGCAGCTGGCGGAATACCGGTGCCCGCCGGCACCGTTGCAAGGACGGTCGACGAGGCTGTTGCGGCGGTTCGTCCGCTCATCGAGTCCTCAGGGAATCCCGTTGTCGTCGTCAAATCTCAGATACATGCCGGCGGTCGTGGCAAGGGCCACTTCGTAGAACACCCTGATGTCAGTGGCGTCAATGTGGTGCTCGACGGTATCGAAGGCGGCATTCCTGCTGCTGAGGCCAAGGTCAGGGAGTACGCAACGGCGATGCTTGGATCGACGCTTGTGACGATCCAGACGGGCCCAGAGGGCAAGGTCGTAACCCGTCTGTACATAGAAGGTGGCATAGATATCGCAACGGAGCTGTATCTGTCCGTACTCCTTGACCGATCAACGAGCCGCAACATCATCATGGCTTCCATCGAGGGTGGAACGGAGATCGAGGTTGTCGCCGCCGAAACCCCTGAGAAGATCCTCAGGACAGAGATCGATCCTGCCTTCGGGTTGCTTGACTTCCAGGCGCGCAACATCGCCTACGGGCTCGGTTTCGAAGGTGACGCATTCCGTAATGGTGTGCGCTTCATGAAAGCGATCACCGAACTCGCCATGGACCTCGACACCGATCTCCTCGAGATCAACCCTCTTGTGGTCACCACCGACGGCCAGGTCATGGCGCTTGATGGGAAGATGGCATTCGAAGCCAACGCCCTGTTCCGTCACCCCGAACTTGTGGAGCTACGAGACGAAACGGAAGAGGACCCCGCGGAGGCGGAGGCCAAGGAGTACGGATTGTCGTTCATATCCCTCGATGGGACCATCGGATGCATGGTCAACGGGGCGGGCCTCGCAATGGCGACGATGGACATCATCAACTACGTCGGCGGTGAGCCCGCCAATTTCCTGGATGTTGGAGGGGGCGCTGAGAAGGACCAGATAGTCGAGGCGTTCAAGCTGATTACGGCTGACCCGAAGGTGAAGGGCATCTTCGTCAACATCTTCGGTGGGATCATGCGTTGTGACATCATCGCTGAAGGTGTGGTCGCAGCGGTGAAGGAGGTCGGACTCAAGGTGCCGCTAGTCGTAAGACTTGAGGGGACGAACGTCGAACTCGGCAAGCAGATCATCGATGAGTCCGGACTCAACGTGGTGAGCGCCGAAGATATGAAAGATGGAGCGACCAAGATCGTGGAGTTGGCCAGATGAGTGTGCTCATAGACAGGAACACGAAGGTCCTCGTTCAGGGGATGGGCAAGACGGGTCGATTCCACACGGACAAGGCCATTGCATACGGCACTCAGATGGTGGGCGCTGTCCATCCATCGAGGGCAGGCCAGGTGGAGGTGTTCACTGGTGAGGCCGATCCTTCCGGTGTGCCGAACCGCCCCTCGACGTATGACGTCGAAGTCCCGATCTTCCGCAGCGTTGCTGAGGCTGTTGCTGGGACACAAGCGACTGCGACCGTTGTGTACGTGCCGCCGCCTTTTGCTGCCGACGCGATCATGGAAGCTGCCGATGCAGGTGTCGAATTGATCGTTGCGGTCACGGAGGGCATCCCAGTCTCCGACATGGTCCTCGCAAAGCGGTACCTCGAGGGCAAGAATGTGCGCCTCGTAGGCCCGAACTGTCCCGGTGTGATCACACCACAACAATGCAAGATCGGCATCATGCCCGGCTACATCCATACGCCTGGCAAGATCGGAGTCGTCTCACGCTCCGGAACGTTGACCTACGAGGCTGTCCACCAGCTCACGTTGAACGGTCTTGGACAGACGACCGCGATCGGGATCGGCGGCGACCCCGTCAACGGGACGAACTTCGTCGATTGCCTCACCATGTTCAACGATGACCCTGAAACCAACGGTGTCCTCATGATCGGTGAAATCGGAGGCAATGCCGAAGAGGAAGCCGCCGAGTGGATCACCGCGAACATGACGAAGCCCGTGGCAGGGTTCATCGCGGGCACAACTGCGCCCCCCGGAAAGCGCATGGGTCATGCCGGCGCGATCATCTCGGGAGGTATGGGTACAGCCGAAGCCAAGATCGCTGTGCTCACCGAGGCCGGAGTTGTTATGGCACCAACGCCAACGGATATGGGCTCAGCAATGCTCGAAGCAATGGGGTAAGAAGCAGCCATCAGCCATCAGCCGTCAGCTATGAGAAGAACCGGGCACGATCGATCCCAGAGAACAGGTGTTCCGATTTCTGGCTGTCGGCTGATGGCTGATAGCTGATAGCCTATTTCGCTTCATCTGACTTCTAGTTCTGTATCCGTGATCGCAGCGATGAACTCTGCCGTGCGCTCTGCTGCACCAGCAGGTCTGATCGAGCCTGTGACCACCGATTGCATAAGACGTTGGAGTTGTCGCGTAACGGGTTGATAGCCAGAAACGATCGGCCGAGTTCTGGCAGTCGGGAGCATCTCGACGGTCTCGTTGATGAAGCGGGATTCGGGTGAGTTCTCCGATACGATCGATCGCAGTGGTGGGATGGTCCAGTGACCCTCAGCCCGCTTCGAGAGCACCGGGCTACTTGTCATCGCTTCGACGAGATCCATGGCGCGCAGCGGATCAGCTGCCTGTCGGAACACGACATGCCCCATACCGCCTATGACAGTGGCAGGTCGACCGTCTGGCCCGCCGGGGAATGGGGCGAATACGAAGCGGTCTCCGACGAACTCGACGGGGATATCAGCACGTCGCGCGATGTGCTCGATTTCATACGACCCGCCGACGTTGATGGCGGCCTCGCCGTTTGCGAGCAACCTCGGGCCCTCGAGCCACCCGTTCGAGATGGCCTCCGGGTCCATCAGGCCGTCGGTGATGAACTGTCGGATGAGTCGAAGCACGGCGATAGCATTCGGTGCGTCGAGGTGGACTGTTTCGTCCATGATCGAAGCGTCGTTGGATGCGAGCATCGCAGCAAGACAGTACGTCGTGGTCTCGCGAGCGGCCTCGCCCGCTGGGAGGGAGATAGGGTATCTCATTGTGCCTGAGTCGCGCAGGAGCCTCGCTGTCGAGATGAGTTCGTCCCAGGCCCGAGGCACATTGACGCCTACGGAATCCAACGCCGCAGTGTCGTACCAGATGCCAGCGAGGTTGATCTCTTCCGGTATCGCGTACATGGCGCCCTCGTAGCGAAAGCCTGAAGCGACCGAAGGATGGAGATCGTTGGCAACGAGATCGTTCACCCAACCGGGGTTGAGTTCATCAAGTGGGTAGATCATGTGGCTCTCCGCGAACTCTGCAATCCACACGTGGTCGATCATGGCAATATCGGGCGCATCGCCTTCGGCGACTGCTTTCATGAGGTACTGGTGGATCCGGTCATAGGGAACAACTTCTACAGCTAGGTTCCGTGCAGGGTCGATGCTGGCCTGTATCTGATCAGAGCGAACCTGGTCGGACATGACCATTCGCAGAGCTGAACCCTCGGGTGATGAGCGCCAGGTTGGCGAGACGATCGTGCCTCGTCGCCGCGCCCGCTCCACGACACCTTCCTCAACGAGCAGCGACAGAGCCTGGCCGGCGGTTGTTCTCGATACGCCATACGCATCGCAGAGTTCGTGCTCCGTAGGGATACGTTCGCCAGGCAGGAATTCCCCAGAAGTGATCCGTCCCAGGAGTAGTGAGCGCAACTGGTGATACAGGGGAAGTGGTGACTCTGAGTCAAGCTGGTCCATTGCAGGTTCTCGATCAGGACTCACGTGGTGTAGCGGATCGCGTCAAGGTCATCCATGCGATCCCGTACGGTCCAAGTTCGACGCCTCCGGAAATCTCTGAGATATTGAATCCTCGAAGATCGGAGTACGGCCCCGTGTCCAATTCTTCATGTTCTCCGCTGACGTTGATGTACACCCTTGCGATGGTACCCGAGCGTGCGGTCCGTTCGATACCAACGATGTGCGATGATGTGGAGAGGATCCGCTGATCAGATTCAGGGAAGAACGCATCAGACTCGCGACGCCATCCAAGCATCTCAACCAAATGACCGAGACTGACCGATGCATTCGAGTCCGGGTCAGCGAGACGTCGGTCTATGTCATCGATGGTGAAACGTCGCCTGTTCATCGACCGGGGCTGTGATGTTGATGCTGCGAGGTCGACGGCGTTCTCCTCCGCGAGGAGCGCTTGCACATAGATCGCGGGTTCCCCGCGCAATGCCAGCATGAGGCCATGGGAGGCGATGTGGCGCCTGAGGGCCTCAGCACCAACCGACGTACCGCGAATGAGGTCGAACCATGTCCCGTTGAGTTCATAGGCAACTGCAGCGCCTTCGTCGTCCGACCGATACGTCACGAGGCCTCCGTTGGTGACGCACACATCAACGAGGATCTTCACGTCGCTCTCATCGACAAGCCCCTCAAGTGGCCGCAGACCGACGCCGTCGTGCGATGCCAGGAAGTTGAAGTAGGTCGTTGCAGGAGGGATGTCGTCGATCGTGCCCAGCCAGGTCTTGAGGGCAGTTGCATCTTCGGTGGCGAAAGCGTGGAGCGTCAGCGGGGGCAGTGGAAACTGGTACACCATGTCAGCTTCACGTGTCGATCCACTGCCAAGATATGAGATGTTCTCAGCGTGAGGCACGTTGGTCTCGCTCACGAGAAGCACGTCCGGATACGTGGCATCGAGCGTTGCACGCAACAGTTGTACGACAAGGTGCGTGTTCTCAAGGTGTATCGAGGAGGTCCCCGCCTCCTTCCAGAGAAATCCAACAGCATCGAGCCTGATAGCCGTGGCACCGTGCTGTGCATACGTGAGGAGGACGCCCGCCATCGCAAGAGCGACCTCCGGATTCCGGTAGTCAAGATCGGCTTGATCCTTGGAGAACGTTGTCCACACCCAGCGTTCACCCTGTGCTGTTTCGAATCTGGTGAGAAGAGGGTGCTGACGTGCGCGCACAACTCCAGACAGGTCGGCGTCCGGATCCTCGGTGCGGAAGAACTCATCGAACGGGGGTGTTCCTGCCTGCCACTGCTCGAACCATATGCCTTGAGTCGAGGCATGGTTCACGACCGCGTCGAGCATCATGTTGCCGTTGCTTGCCAGGTTCTCGATGTCGCCCCACGTGCCGTACCGCTCGTCGATCGTGAGGTAGTCTTTGACCGAGAACCCCTCGTCGGAACTCGATGGGAAACACGGGAGGATGTGGACCCCAGTGATGAACGGTCTCAGTCTCTTGTGGACGAACTCATCGAGAACTTTCAGTGGTGTGGCTTGGTGGCCTGAGATATGATCGGGGTAGGAGATGATCCAGCTATCCGTGGAGCGGAGGTGATCATTGGCCAGCTGTGTTCGTTGCTGATGGCGCAGGATCAGCGCGTCGTAACGTCCCCGGATTTTCTCACCAGCTTCCGGTCCGTAGATCTCGTTGAGGAGTTCTACGGGTCGTTCAGCCTGTTTATCGGTGTGGGCAGTCACAGTAGCCATCTATTTGTCTGTAGGAGAAGTCAATTGAATGTGACGATACCACAAGTGCGGCTTGCATGCATGGCCATATTGTGTGTAGTGTGTAACAAATAGATCGTCGGGTGGAACCCGTCGATCTTCGCCCCCTTGAGGATTCCTGGGTGCGGAGTCAAGAAACTAAGGAGAACGAACACATGAAACGAATGCGTTTCACGATACTGATGGGTCTTGCCATTGCCCTTGTGGCATCCGCATGCTCATCCAGTGACGATACAACACCAGAGACAGTGATCGTCGAAGTCACAGTTCCGGGTGAAACGGTCACCGAGACGGTGATTGTAGAGGTACCCGCCTCGGTTCCACCGGCCGAAGACGCCGTAACGATCAAGTTCTGGAGCACAGAGACCCAGCCAGCGAGGCTCGAGAAGACCCAGGCGATCATCGATGGCTTTACGGCTGCCACGGGAATCAACGTGCAGCTGACCGCAACTGATGAGGATGCACTTCCACAGCTCATGCTCACCAACGCGGCCTCGGGCACGCTCCCTGACGTGGTGTTCCATCCGCTCGACTTCACCATCGGGTGGGCGAATGCCGGTCTGCTCGACATGGATGCGGCAGCCGCCGTCATCGAGAATCTCGGTGCTGACACCTTCTCATCGGGTGCCCTTGACCTGGCATCGGTCGACGGGACGCCAGCGGCTGTGCCATCTGATGGATGGGGTCAGCTACTGATCTACCGCAGCGATCTCTTCGATGCAGCAGGCCTTGCTGCTCCGGACACATTCGCCAACATCGAGGCAGCTGCCATGGCGCTGAACGATCCAGCGAACGACATGTTCGGCATCACGGCTTCGAATGACGCGAGTGCCGTTTTCACCCAGCAGACGTTCGAGCACTTCGCTCTCGCCAACGGGTGTGAGCTCGTTGATGACAGCGGTACGATCACCCTCGACTCTGCGAACTGCGTTGAGGCCCTCGACTTCTACACGAACCTGCTTGCGAACTACAGCCCGGCAGGACTCCAGGACGTCGTGTCGACGCGTGCGACATACTTCGCTGGCCAGGCCGCGATGATCGTATGGTCGCCGTTCATCATGGATGAGATGGCCGGTCTGCGTGATGCGGCAGTGCCAACCTGCCCGGAGTGCGCTGACAACATCTCGTACCTTGCCGAGAACAGTGCGTTCATGCCCTCGTTCTCAGGTCCGAGCGGATCTCCTGCACAGTACGGACAGGTGTCGTACATGGGCATCGGTGCCACGGACAAGACCGAGGCCGCACAGGCGTTCGTCGAGTATTGGCTGTCCGATGGATATGTCGACTGGCTCTCGGTCGCACCAGAAGGCAAGTTCCCGATGCGTCAGGGCACAGCTGACAACCCGACCGAGTACATCGATGCATGGCGCGGGCTGTCCACCGGTGTGGACCGTCAGGCCCCATTGGCTGACTTCTACTCAGAGCAGGTCATCAACGACCTGATCACAGGCTCGGACAACTTCGCACGCTGGGGATTCACTCAGGGTCAGGGCGAGCTTGTGACAGCCGTCTACTCGACACTGATCGTCCCACAGGCGATCGACGAGGTGCTGTCTGGCACGTCTCCTGAGGATGCGGCTGCAGACATGCAGGCTGCGGCAGAAGACGAGCAGGCGTTCCTCCAGGAATCGGAAGAAGGCTGAGCGATCTAGGCATGGGTGGGGTCGTCTCGACGACCCCACCCATGGCCTCCTAGGGATTTCCAGATACCGTGTCAGACACGAAACTGAAGAGGCAGAAGAAGTCGGGACTCAAACGACGAGAGTCGCGCTTCGGTCTTGCCCTCATACTCCCAGCGGTCATCGTGGTGCTCCTACTGGTGATATTGCCGCTCTTCTGGAATATTGCGCTTTCGTTCCAGAGCGCGAGACTCATCAACATCCAGGACGTCAAACTCGTCGGTTTCGATGCGACGCTGAGGAACTTCGAAAGGGTGCTCAGCGACAGGGAATTCTGGCCGGTCCTGCGAACAACGTTCATCTACACGATCTTCGGCTCGATCCTGTCGATCCTGATGGGACTGTGGGCTGCTCTTGCACTTCGCAAGGCGTTCCGTGGAAGGGCCATCGTGCGCGGACTTGTGCTGTTCCCCTACGTTGTTCCGGTGATCGCCGCGGCATTCGTATGGCAGGTAATGCTCAACCCAAACTTCGGCATCACCAACGTGTGGATCGAACGCTTCGGTGGCACGGCCATCGACTTCCTTGGCACGAAGTCGTACGACCTGAGCGTCTTTGGCATCTTCACGATGTCGATACCTCTTGCCCTCATCACAGTGATCGTGTTCGAGGGTTGGCGGTACTTCCCTTTCGCCTTCCTATTCATCCTCGCTGCCCTCCAGTCGCAATCCGAGGAGATCGAAGAGGCTGCTCTCGTGGATGGTGCAACCATCAGTCAGCGATTCTGGTACATCACCATTCCTGCGCTCAAGCCCGTGCTGTCTGTGTTGTTTCTGCTCCGGTTCATCTGGACGTTCAACAAGTTCGATGACGTCTTCCTTCTGACCGGTGGCGGAGCGGGGACCAAGGTGATCACTGTCAAGATCGTCGATTGGCTGCTCGGACGTGGGGACGTTGGCGCCGCTGCTGCCCTCGGCCTGATCCTCGCGGTCATCTTGGGTGTGGTCGTCGCACTCTACTTCAAATTCTTCTACGTTGAGGACACAGCATGACACGGTCTGAATTCGAAGAGAAGCTTTTCGGTGTACTCAAGTGGATAAGCATCGTGTTCTTCACGATCATCTCGCTGTTCCCCCTTGTGTACATGCTTGCGTTGTCGTTCAAGCCGATCGCTGAGCTTCTCACCAACCCCGCCCAGTGGTGGCCGTCGCTTGAGCAAGTCTTCTCCTTCGAGACATACAAGGCTGTGCTTCGACCGGTCGGCGAGGGCGGGTTCGGCTTCACCGTATTCATCAAGAACAGTGCCATCGTCGCGACAGTGACCGTGATCACGACGCTCGCCGTGGGGATCCTGGCTGCATATGCTGTTGCACGGTTGAACTTTTTCGGGAAGAAGACGATCAGCGTCGCGATCATCCTGGTGTACCTGTTCCCTGTGGTCGTTGTCTCGATTCCCCTGTTCGTGATGTTCTCGCGCATCGGGATTCGGTCGAGCCTCTACGCCCTGATGATCGTGTACCTTGCGTCCACTCTCCCTGTGGCTATGTACATGTTACGCGGGTACTTCCAGTCGATCCCGGCGTCGCTCGAGGAAGCCGGTCAGGTCGACGGACTCTCTCGTATGGGGGTTATCCGCAAGATCACAATCCCACTTGCGATGCCAGCGATCGCAGCCGTGGGACTGTATGTATTCATGATCGCCTGGAACGAGTTCCTGTACGCACTGCTGTTCGTTCTCGAGAACCGCGACCTGTGGACGCTGTCCCTTGGTGTGGCGCAACTCGACAATCAGGAAGTACCAAAGACGATGCTCATGGCAGGGTCCGTCATCATCTCATTGCCAGTCATATTCCTATTCTTCGTGGCAGAGAAGTTCCTCACAGAGGGGCTCACCGCTGGAGGCGTGAAGGGATAGCGATGCGCATAGGTATGGTCGGCGCCCGCTTCGCCGGTCTTGATGGTGTGTCACTTGAATCGGCAAAGCTTGCTGAAGCGCTTATTCGTGGCGGCCATGAGATCGTTTGGTTCGCCGGAGAGATCGGCGAGGGGTTCAATCCTTCGGTCGTGTGTGATGCGGCTGGCTTCGGAACCTCCGAGAACATCGAGATCGGGCGTCAGGCTTTTGGTGGTGGCGACCCTGTAGCTGTGCGAGCGATGATCGAGGATGTCGCACGAGAGATCCAGCGTGCGTTCGATACGTTCATCGATGAATATGACATCGAGACGGTGATCGTCGAGAACGCATGGGCGATACCCATGCAGCTTCCACTCGCACTCGCAGCCGCGCGGGTGATTGCGGACCGTGGCATCCCCGCCGTTGGGCATCATCACGACTTTTCGTGGGAGCGTGCGCGGTTTGCGAAATCGTCGGTACCGGATCTCATCGAGAGCCTGTTCCCGCCAGCGCTGCCATCCGTTGCTCACGTTGTCATCAACTCGCTCGCCAAGCGCGATCTCCTCGACCGCCGTGGCCTCGACTCATCGGTTCTCCCCAATGTGATGGATTTCGAGACAGGCCCGCCACACGGGGACGGCGGTGACGCGTTCCGACGCATCGCCGGAATCGGTCCTGGTGACACCGTGCTACTCCAGCCAACGCGCGTGATACGTCGCAAGGGCATCGAGATGACGATTGACCTCGCATCAGCCATGGATGGGAACCCTGTGGTTGTCGTAACTCATCCCGACGACCTCGACGATGCGTACTGGGCGGAACTCAGCGTCCAGGCGGACGGGTTGGGCGTGGATCTCAGGATCATCGATGTCGGGAGAGAACTGTCGGCCCTGACCAGTGCGTACGAGGCTGCGGACCTCGTGTGTTTCCCAAGCCTGTACGAGGGATACGGCAACGCTCTCGTAGAAGCCGTCTATCACCGAAGGCCTGTTCTGGTGAATCGCTACAGCGTCTACGTCAGTGACATCGCACCGCTCGGGTTCGACTTCGTCGAGATCGATGAGGAGATCAGTAGCGACGCGGTTGCCAGAGCGAACCGTATCGTCTCACGCGAGGCGAACAGCGACGATGCCAGTGAGCACAATTTCACCATCGGGGAAGCTGCACTGTCGTACAGCTCTGCGCTGGGTGTGGTCGAACGGAGTTTCTCAACAATCAAAGGCCTGTGAATCGACAACCGCTAGACAGCGCCGACGCTGGGAGTCCTAGAATGCTCGTTGATGCCCTCTGTTCCCGTTCCGCTCGCTGTACTCGTCTCTGGCGAGGGAAGCAACCTCCAGGCGCTGATGGACCAATCGGATCGGACGTACACGATCGCTGTTGTCATCTCTGATCGGAGTGGCATTGGTGCCCTGTCGAGGGCGCGCAACGCAGGAATTCCAACCGAGGTCCTCGGGTGGGCGGACTTCGTGTCCAGGGATGACTTCACCACTGCCGTGTGCGACACAGCACAGGCCCACGGGGCAACGGGTCTTGTGCTTGCGGGATTCATGCGGATTCTGTCTCCATCGGCCATGTCCCGCTTTCCTGACGCGATCATCAATGTGCACCCTGCATTGCTGCCATCGTTTCCTGGTGCCGACGCTGTCGAGCAGGCACTCGAACGTGGTGTGGCCTATACGGGGGTAACCGTGCACTTCGTTGACGAGCAGGTCGACCACGGTCCGATCATCGCTCAGCGACCGGTTCGCGTCAACAGTGACGATGACGCTGAGACGCTTCACTCGAGGATCCAGGAGGTCGAACATGACCTGTTCCCTGAGGTTGTGGCCGCGTTCGCCCGGGGAGATATCCATGTCGAGTCTGGTCGGGTGCGGTGGAAGGTGCCTTTGCACACTGGGAGCGTGCGATGACGCGGATCGCCGTGGGACGGGCCCTGATCTCTGTATCAGACAAGCGTGGCCTCACGCCTCTTGCTGAGTCCCTCGTGGGCCTTGGAGTGGAGATCGTCTCGTCTGGAGGAACTGCCGCACACATCGAGCAGGCTGGTATCCCCGTCACCCATGTCGAGGATGTGACCGGTGCGCCAGAGATGTTCGACGGTCGTGTCAAGACCCTCCATCCACGGATCCACGGTGCGATACTGGCTGATCTTGGTAAGGGGAGCCACAGACAGGAACTCCTCGATTTCGGTATAGAACCGTTCCAGCTCGTGGTGTCGAATCTGTACCCATTCTCCGACAGCGTCGCCAGTGGTGCTGATGAGGACGAGATCATCGAGAACATCGACATCGGTGGGCCCACACTCATCCGGGCTGCGGCCAAGAACCATGCCTGGGTTGCGGTGGTTGTGTCGCCCGATCGATATGTCGAGATGGTCAATGCTGTTGCCCGTGGCGGTACCACCGAGGACCTACGTCGTGACCTCGCCAAAGAGGCATTCTTCGCCAGCGCCAGATACGACGCTGCCATCGTCAATTGGTTCGAACGTGTTGGAGCACAGAGGCTTGTGTTGCCACTCGAGATGAACACGGGTCTGCGATACGGCGAGAATCCTGGCCAGCCCGCCGGTCTCTACTCCATGAGCACGAGTGGCGGATGGTGGGCAAAGGGAAAACAGCTTCAGGGCAAGGACATGTCCTTCAACAACTACGCGGATGCTGATGCAGCATGGAAGCTCGCATCCGACCTACCGGATGGATCCGCCGTCGTTGTGAAGCACATGAACGCGTGCGGTGCGGCAACCGGTGCAACGATGCTCGAAGCTTTCTCGAAGGCATGGGAAGGCGACTCGCTTGCGGCCTTCGGAGGAGTTGTGGCACTCGCCGGTGAACTCGACGGTAAGACATCCAGGGCGATCACCGAGAACTTCGTCGAGATCGTGATCGCGTCATCCATCACAGATGAGGCGAAGGCCATCTTGGCACAGAAGAAAAATCTCAGGGCCTTTGCTGCACCTTTCCCGTCAGACGATGATCTTGACATCAGGTCCATAGACGGCGGGTTCCTCATCCAGAAATCCGACACCGTCATCTCGGACGTCTCGCTTTGGGAATCCAGGTCCCGTGAGCCCTCAGCTGCGGAGGTCTCCGATCTTCAGATCGCGTGGACGATCGCTGCCCATGCCAAGTCAAACGCGATCGTACTTGTGAAGGACGGTGCTGCCGTCGGCGTCGGTACGGGTGACCAGTCGAGGGTCGGGGCTGCAGTTCGTGCTCTGGACCAGGCAGGGGAACGGGCGCGCGGTTCAGTGTGCGCGTCTGACGCGTTCTTTCCGTTCAGGGATGGACCGGATGCATTGGCGTCAGCAGGGATCACAGCGATCGTCGAGCCAGGCGGCTCGGTGAGAGACCAGGAAGTAATCGAGTCAGCACAAGAGCATGCCATGGCATTGCTCTTCACAGGTGAAAGGCATTTCAGACATTGAGCGCACACATACTCTCCGGAATCACGGTAGCGAAAGAGGTCAAGGCACAGGTCGCGATCGACATCGAAGCTCTCAAGGCCGATGGCATCGAGGTCGGCCTTGCCACACTGCTTGTGGGCGATGATCCGGCGTCCCATATCTACGTGAGCTACAAGCACAAGGATGCCGACGCGGTCGGCATGAATTCGTTCGACGTCCAACTGCCACAAGACGCGACCCAGGCAGACGTGTTCGCAGCCGTGGACGACCTCAACGCAAGGGACGATGTCACCGGGATCATCGTTCAACTCCCGCTGCCAGACGGCCTTGACGGCGAGGCCGCCGTCGAGCGGGTTCTTCCTACAAAGGACGCGGACGGTTTGCATCCCTTCAACCTGGGGAGGGTCATCCTCGGGCGGCCCGGTCCGCTTCCCGCCACACCCTCTGGTGTTATGACGATCCTTGACCACTACGGGATCGAAACCGCGGGCAAGACGGCTGTCATCGTTGGCCGTAGTTTTCTGGTCGGCAAACCGATGGGTCTGCTCCTTGGTGCCAAGGGTGTCGACGCAACGGTGATCCAGGCACACTCCCGCACGCCGGATCTTGCGGCTGTGTGCGCGACCGCAGATATCCTCATCACAGCGATAGGACGACCAGGGATGGTCGACGCCTCGTTCGTCAAGCCTGGAGCGGTTGTGATCGATGTTGGAACGACCCGCACCGATGACGGACTGCGTGGAGATGTCCTATTCGACGAGGTGGTTGAGATCGCAGGTGCAATAACCCCCGTGCCCGGCGGTGTTGGACCAATGACACGGGCATCACTGCTTACGAACACGATCGGACTGGCCAGAGCACAGAGCACAGACTTCAGAACATAGAACGTAGAACATAGAACACAGACTTCAGAACGAATGGAGAAGCCAATGGCTGAAGCGATAACCAAAACAGACACCTCGATTGCGGTACCAGACAATCCGATCATCCCGTTCATCGAGGGCGACGGCATCGGTCCCGATATCTGGGCCGCCGCGCGCAACGTCTTTGACTCTGCGGTTGAGAAGGCATACGGAGGGCAACGAAAGATCGAGTGGGTCGAGGTCCTGGCAGGGGAGAAAGCTTTCAATGAAACCGGCGATTGGCTCCCTCAGGCGACCATAGATGCGTTCGAGACGTACCTAGTTGGTATCAAAGGGCCGCTGACAACGCCCGTGGGCGGTGGCATCCGCAGCCTCAACGTGGCACTTCGTCAGATTCTCGATCTTTACGTTTGTCTGCGGCCTGTCCGCTGGTATTCGGGTGTTCCCTCGCCGGTGAAGCACCCAGAATTCGTCGATATGGTCATCTTCCGTGAGAACACAGAGGATGTATACGCTGGCAAGGAACTCGAAGCTGGTAGCGAAGGTGCTGAGAAGCTTCTCGCTTTCCTCGATGAGGCGTTCGGGTGGGATATCCGGCCAGACTCAGGGCTCGGTCTCAAGCCGATCTCGGAGACCGGTAGCAAGCGTCTTGTGGCTGCAGCGATCCAATACGCGCTCGACAACGACCGTGATTCTGTGACCCTGGTCCACAAGGGCAACATCATGAAATTCACCGAGGGAGCCTTCCGTGAGTGGGGGTACGAGGTGGTGGCCGACGAGTTCTCCGACGTGGCGGTTAGCTGGGAGGACTGCAACGGTGACCCTGGGGACAAGCTACTTGTCAAGGACGTCATCGCAGATGCATTCCTGCAGCAGATCCTCACGCGTCCCGCAGAGTACGACGTCATCGCAACGATGAACCTCAACGGCGACTACATGTCTGATGCGCTTGCGGCCCAGGTTGGTGGTATCGGGATCGCCCCGGGCGGCAACATCAACTACGCCACCGGTGTTGCCATCTTCGAGGCAACACACGGGACGGCACCCAAGTACACAGGTATGGACAAAGTCAACCCCGGATCGGTGATCCTGTCTGGTGAGATGATGTTCCGCTACATGGGTTGGGATGAGGCCGCCGACCTCATCATCGAGGGTGTGGAGGCTGCGATTGGCGACAAGATCGTCACGTACGACTTCGCAAGGCTCATGGACGATGCCACCGAGGTCTCCTGTTCAGCGTTCGGCCAGGCCGTGGCGGACAGGATGTAGGAGGAACAGCCGTCAGCCAACAGCCGTCAGCCAACAGGAAGAAACCGGAATTCTCGGCCCTTGCCTACGGCTCGTTCTCTGGCTGACGGCCGATGGCTGATGGCTGATGGCTGATGGGTACCCTCAGTGGTACACCGACCCAAAGGAGAGGTCATGAGCAAGGTAACTGTTGTTGGCGCTGGTAAGTACGGCTCCACCACCACCCAACGGATCGCTGAGTGGGACATCGTCGACGAGGTCGTGATGACCGACATCGTTGAAGGTCTGCCACAGGGTCTGGCTCTTGACATGAACCAGTCGCGCCCTGTTCTGGGATATCGAACGCTCGTCACAGGGACCAACGACTATGCAGACACAGCAGAATCCGATGTTGTCGTCATCACCGCTGGCCTTCCTCGCAAACCGGGCATGAGCCGCATGGACCTTCTCGGCGTCAACGCAGGAATCGTCACATCGGTGGTTGAGGAGATCGTCCGATACTCGCCCAACGCCGTGATCATCGTTGTCACCAACCCGCTCGACCAGATGACGACGCTTGCGGCGGACGTGTCGGGCTTCCCGCGCAACAGGGTTCTCGGCCAGGCCGGAATGCTCGATAGCGCCAGGTTCGCCCACTTCATCTCCGAAGCCGCAGACCACGACGTACTTGATATCACCGCCGTAACCCTTGGCTCGCATGGAGAGACGATGGTTCCTGTTCCCTCGTTGTGCAAGGTTGGGGATCAGCCGTTACTCGACGCTCTCGGTGAAGACACTGTCGCGGAGCTCGTCGACCGTACCCGCAAGGGCGGAGGGGAGATCGTGGCCTACCTTAAGACCGGCTCTGCGTACTACGCACCCTCAGCCGCAGCCGCTTCGATGGTCAAGGCGATCGTCGAAGACTCGGGATCCCAGATGCCAGTGTGCGCATGGATGGAAGGCGAGTACGGGATCGACGGCGTGTACCTCGGTGTTCTCGCCAGACTCGGCCGCAACGGCGTCGAAGAGATCGTGACCGTGCCGCTCACCACCGATGAGGTAGATGGCCTTCGCGAGGCTGCGGTTGCCGTCAAGGAGAAGGTCGCAGACCTCGAAGACCTGGATATCTAGGGAAGAAGTAGATTCCTCCCTCGACTCTTTGGGCGGGGGAGGTGGCCGAGCTTGCGAGGTCGGAGGGGGAGACCACGAGGATCCACTCAGCTTGCGCGTGTCACGGGACCAAATCGAGCTGAGTGGTGCGACTCAGGTTTCCCCCTCTGTCTCGTTCCTCGACATCTCCCCCGCGAAGGCCGGGGGAGAGATTCAGAAGCGATTGTACGATCTACGTCCCTACGCCCCGCTCTGTGCTGCTGCTGCTTGTTCTTTCTGGTACTCGTCGTAGGCATCCTGGATCTCTTGAGCGCTCTCGTCTGCTGCTTCGCGCTGTTTACGTGCACGAGCACGTGCCGCAACGATATCGCGTCGCTTTGCCCACAAGCCGATCCCACCGACCCAGGCAATGGTGATGCCGAGTCCTGCGAGCCACCAGCCGCCCGCGGTCTGAATATCCTTGTACTGAGCCGAGATGTCGGTAACTCCGTTCGATTGGACGAAGCCCGTTTGGGCCGTGACCAGGCTCTGACGAATCGCACCGGCCGAAAGTATGATCACACCCCATGCTGCGACCGTTGTGAAGATCATCATGCGGTTCCCAGCAACGTCGATGGGTCTGATAGATATCGACAGGCCTGCCAGAACGAGGAAGACGATCAGGACGAGAGCCCACGTCTGGATCGACAGTTGGGTGCCCGCGACGGTCGATGCCACAAGGGCGAAAACTACGAAGAGACCGATGAACATCGGCATCGCTCGTTTGAAGATCACAGACTTGTCTCTGAAAATGCTGCGTAACGAGAGCGAGACCGACCCAGCAAGCAATGCTGCGACCATGAGTCCGCTGACGGTCTGGAGAGTTATGTCGGTCACAGCTCGGTCAGTTCCGATCGTGAAGTATGCGGTAACACCTGTGGCAGCAGCCACGAGATACATCGTCACGCCAGCTGACACTGCAGGCTTGATGGATCCCTCCCAGGAGGTGAGAAGTCCTCCGATGACGAGGAGCACACCCATCGCGATAATCGCCCAGCCCTGCCGCGTTTCGTATCCACGCAGGGACCAAGGTTGGATGAGGAAGTTGTAGTCGGGTTTCAACCGTGCGTACTCCCACGCAACCGATGCGATCATGATCATCGGCCCAAGTACAAGAGCGATTTTCGACCAGTGTTTCTTCACGTGAAGTCTCTCATTGGCCCGTACTCTACCGTTTCTGTGGAAGTGAGAACGCCCTAGATGCCGGATTGATGCTGAAGAAACACAAGTTGGTCTAGAATTACACGAGCGTTATTCACATATGCGCACCACCGTTCCACGAGAGACGTGGACATGAGGGAGGTTTACCAACATGAACAAGAGCGAATTGGTCGAAGCTGTGGCAAGCAGCACGGGTGAGTCGAAGGCGGCTGCTGAGAAGGCTGTCAACGCGACACTTGACGCGATCGTCGGCGCCGTTGCCGGTGGCGACAAGGTTCAACTCACAGGTTTCGGAACGTTTGAGCCGCGCGATCGTGCAGCACGCACGGCCCGCAATCCTCAGACAGGTGCTGAGATCCAGGTTGCAGCGACGACGGTCCCAGCGTTCAAGGCCGGCAAGTCCTTCAAGGATGCCGTTAAGCCGTAGAACGTAGAACGTAGAACGTAGAACGTAGAAAGGGCGCCCACCGGGCGCCCTTTCTCATGTCGTCAGCCGTCAGTTCTTGCTGATAGCTTCCTCTCCTAGTACTCGATATCGAGCCCTGACAGCACTCGTGCGTAATCGTTGATGACGTTCTGATGCATCATGATCTTGGCAACGTTGCCACCGACCTTGATCTTCCCCGTCATGAAGGCCATCTGAACATTGAGTTCGCCCTTCGAGATCGCCTGGGATGTTGCGTAGTCGCTCGTGACAGTGACATCAGCATCCTCAAGCGGTCCCATGTCTGTTTCAACGTCGCCACCAGATACCTTTAGGTAGTAGACGATGTCGCCGTCGGGGCCGCCGTTCACATCGAACTGGGCTGAGAAGTCGACGTTTGCGATCGCACCAAGAAATCCCTGGTCGGCCGCGAGGGCCTCTCTGGCTGCCGCGAAGTGGTCTTCGCTGAGGAACTGTGCCACAAATGATCCTTTCATGTGGTTAGCGCCAGTTTACCGGCTCTTCGAAATTGAGCGGGGTGTGGGTGCGGAACGTATGACGAAGTACGTACCACGTAGTACGAATCAGAGATTGGGTCGTGTGTCTGATATCAGTGCGGGACTATCGACACCTCCCGGTGTTGATCGCGAGCCTCGACGAGAGGATGCCTCCCTCCTGATGCAGAATCGTGATACGTCATACGTACAACCTGCTACTGCCTGATGTGTCCCTGGTCATGACCGGACCCCGCGCAATTCCGTAGGTTCAGATGTCTGGTGTCTGGTGTCTGGCTTCTGGCATCTGTCAACCGAACTTCGTCTTCGGCTTGTCCTCGAGAACACCATCAACGTAGATGTCGAGTTTCTCGTTGTAGAACGACACGAATCCTGCGACGAGCTGTGACTCGGAGAAGGGTGCGTCATAACCCCAGACCACATCGTGATGCGTTTCACCTGTGGTGTTGATGGACCAATACCGCGCCGTTCCCTTGTACGGGCAGTTGGTCGTCGTACCCGACTCTTCGAGATGCTCGAAAAGTACGTCCGGTTTGGGGAGGTAGTACCGCACAGGGAGGTTCGTTTCGAAGAGCAACCTTGCTCTGTCGGATTCGGCCACGACGACCCCGTCGACCTCCACGCGTATCGTCCGTGAACTCTGAAGGATGTCAAGACGTGTGTACGGATCCCTGGCGTGGAAGAAGACCTCGTCATCCTCTTCAAACCAATGGTCCATCGCATCCCATGAGAACGAAACGTAACCCGTGAGTTCCTCGAGTTTCGAGTCGTTCCAGATTCGCGCCGCACGATCAACGGTTCTGTCCCCCGCAGTGATGTCGAGCAGGCTGGCTGTTCCGCGACTGGGGGACCGCTTTGATTCGCCTGAGTCGGTCATGAGGTCCAGCCTCACATCGCCCTGCGGGAAGTAGTACGTGGGGAAGTACGGGATCTCCCACACCATCTTCACCGCTGTGGAGTCAGCAACCGTCACCCCGGCAATCTGTGCTCTTACCCTTTTCGGGGTGCCCTCGACGCGAACGCGCCCACGTGTCTTGGTTGTCATGGATTCTCCCTGTCGGTTGATAAGCCAACGCGACAGATACGAGATTGATTCCGGGAGGCGTCGGCGTCCCCCTTTCAAGGGGGACAGCAGAGGGACGAAGTCCCGATGCAGGGGGATAACGCGACAGCCAACAAGTCATGTGCCACAGAGCGGATC
>JAMBLL010000332.1 GCA_023336765.1 Actinomycetes bacterium
CGTCAGGGCCGTTTCTGGGGTCTCAAGGGGAGCGGCGTCCCCGATCAGTCCCTGGTACAGGTTGGTGGTCATAGGAGAAGAATAGCTTTCAGCCGTCAGAATCCGACGTCCCCCTTTCAAGGGGGACAAGCGAGTCTTCGAGCGAGGGGGATAACGCGAAGCCAACCGCATCCACGCCGGACTGCGCGCCGAACCGCGGATCCCCCTGCATCGGGACTACGTCCCTCTGCTGTCCCCCTTGAAAGGGGGACGCCGGAGCTTTGTCTGCATTCCGAAATCCGGTATCCAACAGTTCAGGGACCAACTCGAGACCGAGTTCCGTGTCGATATCCGCACTCAGTTCGGGGGAGACGATGATCGTGGCGTGCGGGGCTGTTGCGTAGTGGCGTTGGAACGAACCGATGCCATAGGCGAAAGGGAAAGTGCCGTTACCCGCGATGACCGTCGTACCACCGTCATAGCTCGGCACGATGACCATTGCGGATCGACTCGCCCTGGCAACGGTGGCGATCGCCAGGGGTGTCACCAGCGGGAGGTCAGCATGGATGACGAGCCACGGAGCGGATCCAACAGCTGAGACGCATGAGTTTATGGCATCAGAGAGCCCCGTTCGTGGGTCTTTATGGACGGAAGCCTTGTTCCCTCGAGCCCACCTCGCAACATCGTCCGAGGATGTCACGACGATCGTTTCGAGTCCCGCAGCAGACACGGCATCGAGAACACGGGATGCAAGCATGCGGGCCAGGTCTGATCGTTTCTGTGGGTCGAGAACGCTCGCCAGGCGCGTCATGCCATTGAAGCTGCGGATCGGTACGAGTGCCACAGGGTCGCCCACGGTCAAGGGGCCTTCGCTGGGAACTCTGCGAACTGGATCAACACGCCGTGGGCAGATTTCGGGTGGATGAACGCCTCTTTCCAGTCCGGGAGCCTGTCATCGAAGCCTGTGACCGTGAATCCCATCTCTGTCGCGCGCGCAACGGCTTGTTCGATGTCGAAGACCTTGAAGGTTAGATGATGGAGTCCTTCGCCACGCTCCACGAGGAAGCGTTGGATGAAGTGGTCAGGGTCCGGATTGAGGGGAGCGATCAGTTCGAGGCGACCCGTGCCAGGAAGGTCGTATTGCGCCCAGCGAAAATCCCCCCACGGATTGGTGCCGCCATCGAAGTACGTCCCACCAAGAAGTGTGATGAGTGGTGCTGCCGCTTCGATGTCATTGACAGCCATCGATACGTGATCGAAACGCTCGATCACTGACCCGAGCGCATCGACGGTCTCGTTGCGATCGGTCATGGCGTCGCGATGCGGCGCTCGTACCACTGGAGTACAAGGCTCAGCGACACGGTGAGGGCGAGGTACATCGCTGCAAGGATCATGAACCCCGCAAAGAACTGGAAGCTTCGACCTGTCCAGAGCTTGGTCATCTGTGTCAGTTCCCGAACGGCGAGGATCGACACGAGAGATGAGTCCTTGAGGAGAGCGATGAGGTCGTTGCCAAGGGCAGGGAACACGTTCTTGAGTGCCTGGGGCCACACGATGAGGCGGAACACCTGGACACGACCGAGCCCCACCGCCATCCCTGCCTCGCGCTGTCCAATCGGTACGGATTCGATGCCCGCCCTGAACACCTCTGCGACGAACGCCGCGTAGATGAGTCCAACTGCGACGGTTGTCTTGAAGGTGTTCGATGCGAAGAACGATTGTGGCGAGATACCTACGAGATCCACGAGCCATGGGACGATCACGAGGCCGAACATGAAGATGGTGACGAGTACGGGGATACCGCGGATGATCTCGATGTAGAACGTCGCCAGGTTCCTGAGCCAGGCGCTCTTGGACATGCGCCCGAGAGCGACGATCAAACCGAGTACGAAGGCGATGATGAACCCGCCAACCGTGACCGCGATGGTGAGCGTCAGGCCATCCTTGATGAATTGGAATCCCTCGTTCCAGTTCGGATCCGTGAAGATCTTGAAGATCGGGAAGGCGATGACAGCGAGGATTCCCACGAACCAGTAGGGGAATCCGGACCATTCGTAGCCGACTTTGGATCCTGGCGGTGTGGGGTCGGCTCCGATATCTGGCTTGATCATCGTCATGTGTGTCCTCAGGGTCGTTGACTTGAATCTAGCTACCTCGCACGCGGAAAGGGACCGGGTGCAACCCGGTCCCTTTCTGGTCGTTGTACGGACCGCCTCGGTGAAGGCAGTTCACTTATCCTTCGAAGTTGATGAACCACGTCTCGATGAGGTCGTCCATCGTCCCATCTTCCTTCATGTCAGCGATGGCCACGTTGACAGCTGCGGTCAATTCCGAACCCTTCGGGAAGATGAACCCGAGGGGATCTGACTGCAGGTCGTCAGCAAGCAGACGCGTCTGGTCTGCGTTGACACCCTGGTAGCCCTGGCCAGCAACGTCATCGATGATGACGGCATCAACATCGCCAGAGATGAGCGCCTGAACCGCAACACCGAACTGGTCGAATGCGTCGATACGGTTCTCGCCGACAAGTTCAGCGCCAAGTTCGTAGTTGGTCGTCCCGACCTGTGTACCGAGCGTGTAGTCGCCATCCTGGAACTGCTGGAGGTTGCCGAAACGATCTTCATCACCGCGGACCATCAGCTTCTGGATCGTGGTCATGTACGGATCTGAGAAGTCGACGACTTCCTTGCGCTCCTCCGTGATCGAGATGCCGTCAGCAGCAGTGTCGTACACACCCTGGCCTGTCTCCTCGATAACTGCTGGCCAACCGGCCTCGATGAACGTCGGCTCACAACCGATACGGTCACAGATCTCGGCCCAGATGTCGTAGTCGAAACCCTGCGCTGTCCCATCCTCGATGAAGTTGAAGGGTGTATACGCGTTCTCGACGCCGACCTTCACCTCGCCGAAGTCTCCATCGGCACTGTCCGAACTCGAACACGCTGTTGCAACGAGCGCGATCGCCAAGGCGACAACCGCGATTCGTAGTGTCTTCTTCATGTTTCCATCCCTTTGTAGTCATGCGCCTGCGCGCGGGTATACGGTAACAGCGTTCTCCGTTCTCTGTTCTCCGAATCGGAGAACAGAGAACACAAGACGCTCCTCGGCTGTCAACTGTGAACGGAGAACTGTCTACTGTTCAGTCGTGCTCAGAAAAACCAAGATCATTGCAACGCTCGGTCCGGCAACGGACTCGAGAGAGGTCATAGAGAAACTCATCGACCGCGGCATGAATGTTGCCCGCCTGAACTTCTCGCATGGAAGCCATGAGGACCACAGGAGACGATTCGACCTCGTGAGACAGGTCGCAACCGATCTCGACGTGTCGATCGCCATCATGCAGGACATCCAGGGCCCGAAGATCCGGGTCAGTAGGTTCCCTGGTGGTTCGGTAGAGATCGAGTCGGGGTCGATTCTCACACTCCACCATGATGAGGGCATCGGTGATCCAGGGAACATCTACATTGCATACCTTGATGATGTCACGATGGATGTCGGAGGTAAGATCATCCTCTCCGATGGGCTGATCGAGTTGGAAGCCCTGGAAGTGTCGTCGTCCAGAATCACGGCGAGAGTCCTCGGCGGCGGCATACTGCGCGACCACAAGGGCGCAGCGTTCCCAGGTGCACGCACCCGGATCCCGATCATCACTTCCAAGGACATAGCGGACCTGGAATTCGGAGCGAAACTGGGAGTGGATTTCGTCGCCGCATCTTTCGTCAACAGTCGCAGCGACGTGGAGACGGTCAAGGAGATCGTCCCAGACACGCCCGTCATCGCCAAGATCGAGACCGCGGTCGGACTTGAGAACCTCGACGAGATTCTCGAATGTGCTGCTGGTGCCATGGTCGCCCGCGGGGATCTCGGCGTAGAACTCTCCATGGAATCAGTGCCGAGGGCCCAGACTGAGATCGTGGAGCGAGCGAACGCTGCTGGCAGGCTCTCCATCGTTGCAACAGAGATGCTCGAATCGATGATCTCGAACCCACGCCCAACGAGGGCGGAGGTTTCAGATATCTACCAGTCCGTGCTCGATGGAGCGGATGCGGTGATGCTGTCCGCAGAGACGGCGGTTGGGAAGTATCCAACGCGGTCTGTTCGATTGATGGCGAGGGTCTGTAGGGAGGCTGAGCAGTCTTCGAACTATGGAAGGGCATTCGGTGTTGACACCCTTGCCCACGATGAAGCATTCGCATCGGCCACGGCCGAGGCTGCCGTCGACACCGCCGGGCGGCTTGGAATCGATACCATTGTGGCCTTCACGGAGAGCGGCACGTCGGCACGGCTGCTCGCCAAGTACCGCCCCCGTGCGGACATCTACGCCTTCACCCCGGAGCCAGAGGCATACCGGAGGATGGCATTGTACGGAGGGGTCACGGCGATCCACGTCGACCGGGTTCCCTC
>JAMBLL010000333.1 GCA_023336765.1 Actinomycetes bacterium
AGTTCGCCCATCCTCGATGCGTACATAGCTGGACTCGCTGATGGTTCGATCAACGGGTTCATCGGACCGCTCAACTACCAGGATGGCTCTCCCTTCCTCGCAGACGGTGAGACAGGATCCGACGTGCAACTCTGGTACATGAAGCAACTCCTCGAAGGCATGGAAGGCGCAAGTTCTTCCTAGACCATCCGTGAAGAAGGGCTGTGGGGAGACTTGCCAAGGTCTCCCCACAGTCGCGTTGGCTTTTCCAGTTCCCCCGTAAGAACACTGGACATAGCTCTCAAACCGCTCCACAATGTGACAATGAGAGAGATCGATATCCAGGAGTTTCAGATGAACGCGCCCCGTGTCATCGCAGTCGCAGAGGCGGGAGAATCGATCACCATCACAGATAGAGGAAGGCCGGTTGCCCTGCTTGGCCCCATCAGGCCGAGCAGAATCGATGCTCTGATCAAGACTGGGGCGACGACACTGCCGTCGCGTCGCCTCGTGGATCTTCCTCCGCCCGCTCCCCGGGCATCTGGCCAATCCACTCTTTCTGAGATCGTCGATGAGCAGAGAGCCGACCGAATCTAGGCACAGGATCTTCTCTCCCTTGACGGAGTCGTGGGAGACGGGCCGAGGGACGAGGGCCAGAGGGGTCCTTGAGCACTGTTCCCGTTGGTTAGTCCCCTGGTTTGTGGTGCTGTGACTCCTCTCCAAGTACTCTCCTCCCCATGAGCCTCGAGATACGGGACATCTATAAGCACTTCGGTCCCGTACGGGCCAGTGATGGGGTGTCGATCACCATCCAGGAAGGCTCCCTTCATGGGATCCTGGGTGAGAACGGTGCTGGCAAGTCGACCCTGATGAAGATCCTCTCTGGGTTCTACAGTGCAGATTCAGGCGAGGTCATTCTCAATGGTGACGTCCTCGACCTTTCCTCACCCGCAGATGCAATCGCGGCGGGCATCGGGATGCTGCATCAGGATCCGCTTGTGTTCCTACCGATGACGGTCCTTGACAACTTCGCTCTCGGAAGCCCAGGCACAGTCCGGCTCGACCGCACCGAGGTACGCAAGGAACTCGAACGGGTGAGTTCCGAACTCGGTTTCGAGTTCGATCCGTCGCGACTCGCGAGAAGCCTGACGATCGGGGAACGTCAGCAGCTTTCCATTACCCGCCTCATGTGGCTTGGCGCAAAGGTGCTCATTTTTGACGAACCGACGACGGGGATCTCGGCGACCCAGCGTCTCCAACTCTTCGACACGCTACGAAAGCTCGCCGAGCACGGGTTGATCGTGCTGTTCGTGTCGCACAAACTCGAGGAGGTCGAGGACCTCTGTGACTCGGTCACCGTGATCAGACAGGGCAAGGTCGTGTACGAGGCGGAAATGCCTGTGCCTGCTGAGACGCTGGTTGAAAAGATGTTCGGGAAGGTCTTCGTCGTCCAGGGTCGCGAGGCCGTTCCCCTGGGCCAGCCAGTACTCCGACTCGCCAACATAGACCTGAAGGAGGACACGACCCATCTCGAGAACTTGAATCTCGAGGTCGCATCAGGGGAGGTTGTCGGGTTGGCTGGCCTCGAAGGAAGTGGACAGCGGGCCTTGCTGCGTGCATGTGCAGGCCTGCTTGAGCCCGCATCTGGTTCGCTCGAACTCGACGGTGTTTCCCTGACGAAGGCTTCGTACCGTGGCCACCTCGCAGCCGGAGTTCACTACCTCCCTGCGGGACGCCTCGAGGAAGGCCTTATCGAGGGCATCTCGATCACCGAACACCTGGTGCTCGCATCTGATGATTCGACCTTCTTCATTGACTGGAAGGCGGCGAGGAAGGTCGCTGAGACCGAGATCGAGGACTACTCGATCAAGGGAACGCCTTCGTCGAGTGCAGAGGATCTGTCCGGGGGCAACCAGCAAAGATTGTTGCTTTCGATGATCCCCGACGAGGTGAAACTCCTCCTCCTGGAACATCCAACACGTGGTCTCGACGTCGAGTCTGCAGCGTATGTTTGGACGAGACTGCTCGCCAGAAGAGCCGAGGGAACGTCCGTCATCTTCGCATCTGCCGACCTTGATGAACTGCTGAGATACAGCGACAGGATCGTCGTGTTCTTCGCAGGCGAGGTGTTCGCGGTGCGAGACGCCTCCGGGACCGACGGTGAGGAACTCGGGTATCTGATCGGCGGGAAGGAGAGGGTATGACGCGATCGCTCAGACTTACGGCAACAGCCGTCGGCTTTGTCGCTGCCCTCGTGTTCGGCATCCTTCTACTCATCGCGATCGGTGCCCCGCCCTTTGAGGCGCTCGGGTTGATCGTTGAGGGATCTGTTGGATCGTTGTCGAAACTGTCTGTCACACTGCTTGCCTGGTCGCCGCTGATCCTTGCTGCTGCAGGACTTGTGGTCACGTTCGCCGCGGGGTTGTGGAATATCGGTGTCGAAGGCCAGGTGATCGTGGGTGCGATCGCTGCTTCGTGGGTCGCACGTTCGATTCCTGGACCGGTATGGGCTGTGGTCCCTGCAACGATCGTCGCTGGCGCGATCGGAGGCGCCTTGTGGGCGCTCCTTGCTGGTGTCCTCAAAACCCACGGGCACGTCCACGAGATCTTCGGTGGCCTCGGCCTTGACTTCGTTGCCGCCGGGTTCGCCACCTATCTCGTGATCGGGCCCTGGAAACGGGCCGGTGTCGCATCGACGAGTGGTACGGACATATTCCGCGAGGAAGCGTGGATGCCTGAGTTCGAGGCGTTCGGTGTTTCGTGGCCTGTTCTCCCCGTCCTGCTCGGTGTTGCGAGCGTCATCGTCGTGTGGTTGTTGCTGCGCGGGACGCTGTTCGGACTCAAGCTCAAGGCTGTTGGTAGCAACACGTACAGTTCGTATCTCAGGGGAATCCCTACCAACCGTTATCTCCTGGGTGCTTTCGCCATCGGTGGGGCGCTCGCTGGAGTCGCTGGAACGGTCCAGGTCACGGCGTTCCATCACAAACTCGTGCCTGCCATCTCTGGTGGTTACGGCTTCCTCGCCATACTGGTTGTCCTCCTGGCAGGGTTCAGCGCCGTCGCCATCGCCCCAATTGCGTTCTTCTTCGTAGCGATATCGGTCGGAAGCACCCAACTCGACCTGAGACTCGGTATCGATTCGGCATTCGGTGGCGTGCTCCAGGGTGTCATCGTCCTGTTCGTCCTGCTCGCCGGTGGCTGGGCTGCCAAGTACGGCAGCAACACATTGACCCCCCGTAAGGAGCCGTAGCGGTGGAAGCGACGTTCAACTCCATCATCGCCGCGGCCGCTCCACTGATCATCGCCTCCATGGGCGAGACGATCACGGAGAAGTCCGGTGTGATCAACCTGTCGCTCGAGGGAAGCATCAGGCTTTCGGCGATGACAGCGTTCGCCGTGGCTTTCTGGGTTGGTCATGCCCTTGTCGGGTTCGTTGCGGCTGCGCTGGTTGGAGCGGCTATCGCAGCGATAATCGCCTATTCGAGCATCGGGTTGAAGTTGAACCAGATCGCTGTGGGCTTCGTCCTTACACTGCTTGCCATCGACCTTGCCTCGTTCCTCGGAGACTCGTTCGTTGGCGAGCGTGGCCCGAGGGTTCCACCGCTGCCGATCCCGTTCCTGTCAGATATCCCCTTCTTTGGCAAGGTGTTCTTCGATCAGGACCTCGTCGTGTACTTCAGCTTCCTCACGATCGCTGCGACCTGGTGGTTCTTCTACAGAACTCGTCCAGGCCTCAACATCCAGGGGATCGGTGAACGGCCCGCAGCAGCGTTTGCCCGTGGGGTCAACGTGAACAAGTTGCGCTTCTGGTACACGGTGCTCGGCGGAGCCATGGTTGGCATTGCGGGCGCTGCATACTCGCTGGACGTCAAGTTGGGATGGCGGGAGACGCTGACGCTCAACCTCGGGTGGATCGCGCTTGCGATGGTGATCTTTGGTGGGTGGCATCCGCTGCGAGTTGCGCTCGGTGCCTATATGTTCGGTGCTCTCCAGGTGCTTGCATTCCAACTTCAGGATGTGTTCCCCGGGGTGTCCCAGGTGCTCCCCGTTGCACCGTTCCCCCTGATGATCCTTGCCCTCGTGTTTGTCTATTCGGACTGGTTCTCGAAGCTTGGAGACAGATTCCCTCGAATGCGCAACCTGCTCGGATCTGAAGCACCCGCAGGCCTCGGCCAGGTGTTCGAGAGGGAGTAGAAGGAGACCTGTCAGCTTCTACTTCTCTCCCGGTCCTCCGGGGGAGAAGGGCCGAGGAACGAGGGCCAGAGGGGGCTCCTGGCTAGGTCACGCAGTCTCGATTGTGTCCAACTCCCTTAGGAACCGGGCCTTCTCATCAGCTCCAATGAAGGAGGCCTCTATCGAGTTGCGGGCGAGTTTGACAAGCTCTGCTCGTGTCAGCTGGAGGCCGGTCGCGATGGCGAGGTAGTTGTCGAGGATGTATCCACCGAAATAGGCGGGGTCGTCTGAGTTCACTGTGACCATGACGCCGAGGTCGAGAAGTCGCTTGATGTTGTGGTCCTCGATCGTGTCGAAAACATTCAGTCTCACGTTTGACAGAGGACACATCGTCAGGGGAATCTGGTCCCTTACGAGCGTGTCAATGACTTCAGAATCTTCCTCACCTCGCACTCCATGGTCGATGCGCTCGACCTCGAGGATCTCGAGGGCATTGGTTATGTACACAGGTGGTCCCTCCTCGCCAGCATGAGCAACTGTGTGGAGCCCTGCTTCGCGTGCCATCCGGTAGGCCTCCGTGAACCACTCCGGGGGGTTCCCAACCTCTGAGGAGTCCAGTCCGACGCCGATGAGTTGGTCCGCGAATGGTTCCGCCTGGTACAGGGTTTCGACTGCGTCCTCTGGTGGCAGGTGGCGGAGGAAACACA
>JAMBLL010000334.1 GCA_023336765.1 Actinomycetes bacterium
AATTCGGCGAAGTCGGATGCGAAGTCCTGCCCCAGATCCAGGAACGTGTTGTTCTCGAGGTCATCGACCTCACCTGAGAATCCGTAGAACGTCATGTCGCCATCGGTGCGTGAGTAGGTCTCGAAGCCTTCGGCTTCGGAAGGCAGATCCTCCAGGATGAGATCCTCCGGGTCACCACCTGTTTGTGATAGCAGGTCAAGCATCTCCTCATCGAAGCCGATCTCGGCGCTGATGGTCGCCGATCCATCCTCTTCGATATTGATGATGATATTCGACTCTGCCCTACATGCTGTGAGCACGAGCGCTGCGAATATGAAAACGAACAAGTACTTCCGCATGGTTCCTCCGGACGTGATACCTGACATGATGCTAGGCGGTATTGTTGGTATGTGGCGATTAGGAGGTGTCCATGCAGATCGAGTCGGGCGATGTTCGCCGGTCCTTCGTCGATGCATATCCGCGTTACGTAGCTTCCCTCCTTGCTTCGCGAGGTATCGAGGTCGACGATGTGCTGGGTGATGCCATAGTTGAAGGCGCTTCCGTGCTTGACGGACTGCTCGCAACGCTTGAGTCTGTCGACCCTGTTGATCAGGTGTCGAGTCCGCTTGAACTCTTTCGTGAGGCCCTGAGACCGGTCGATCGTGCCTTGACGCTTCTGGGAGTACCACCGCCTCAATCAGGATCTGGTCCGCCACGGGTCGCTCCATGGGACCGGTATGCGTTATCGCCAGGGTCGTCCCAGGTACTCGGCCCCCGGGCACAGGAAGCCCATATCGCGTGGGGTCTGAGGAAGGCCCAAACCCTCGCCAGATATCACGACCCAACGGAGGCGCCGGCGATCGGTCTCCTTGTGCCCGATCGTGACCTTGCGGGTCTCGTTGCTGAGGCAGAGGCCGCCCACTACAGAACGGTCATCCTCCCGAATGACGGGGATTTCGCCGTTGCGGTCGTCTGTGCTGATGAGAGCGATGCCGTGTCCAGCGTTCGTGAGGCATCCAAACGGGCCAGGGTGATCGTGTACGGGCGTTCGGTTGACGACTTGGACCAGATCAGATTCACAAGCCTTGGTGCGACATTGGTGCTCGACGCTGGGGTGTTGCTCGGAAGGCTCGTGGACTATCTACCCGTTGTCACCTGATAGCCCCAGCTACCGAACGACGATCGCCTCGTTCGGCTCGAGAACAACGCGTGAGAACGTACCAGCCCGACTCCCGGCGGTGCCGAGGACCTGTGTGACACTTCCAGGAAAGGTGCATGGCTGGGGCGCATCTGTGAAGTTGATGGCTACATGAACCGTCTCACCACCAAGGGTGCGGCTGAACGACAGCACATGATCCTGATTGGCGGTGAGCATCGTCATGGCTCCAGTTGTGAGGGCAGGTGTGGTGCGACGTAATTCAAGCAATGACCGGTACAGCGACAGTGTGGACGTTGGGTCGTCAACCTGGTCAGTAACGCTCGATTCGGGGTCGGCGAACGGGAGCCACGGGACGATATCGGGCAACGTGAACCCCATCCCTGGTCCGGAAGCCCATTGCATCGGGGACCGGCAGCCGTCACGGTTGAGCTCCGGATATCGCTTCCCCCAAGGGTCCTGTTCGTGGCCCGGTTCGACGACACAGTCGACAAGGCCTAGTTCCTCTCCGTAGTACAACGTCGGTGTTCCCTTGAGCGTCAGGAGTAATACGGCGGCGGCGCGGACGCGTTGCGGCCCGAATCGTGTGGCGAACCGTGGTTCGTCATGGTTACCCAGAACATGGTTCCCCCACGCACCTTCAGGGAGCGCTGATTCGAGGGCAATGATCTTGTCCCTGAAGTCGTTTGCGTCCCATGACGCCCACAGAAGCGAGAAGTTGAACGGCATGTGGAGGCCATCTCCGTCCGTGCCGTAGTACTTGGCCCATCGCTCCCAATCCGATTCGTGGATCTCTCCAACGGCGAACCGGTCGTCGTATTCGTCAAGCACATCCCTGATTCTGGCATGCACCGCGAAGATGTCGTCGTGGCCCTTGTCGTAGAGATGCTCCTGGGTGTCGTACTCGTTGAGCGCTTTCGTGCCGTCCTTGGTACCAGTTGCCATCGGATTACTCCGCATGAGCGGGTCCTTTGCCATGAAGTGGGCAACATCCATGCGGAACCCGTCGACACCTCGGTCGAGCCAGAACCGAAGCGTGTCCATCATGGCATCGACCAGCATTGGATTCCTCCAGTTCAGGTCCGGTTGTTCTGCGAGGAATGAGTGCAGGTAGTACTCCTGAGTCGCGTCGTCCAGGGTCCATGCGGGGCCCCCGAACAGTGACAGCCAGTTGTTCGGCGGTTGCCCCCCATCGTCTGGTTCGGCCCATACGTACCAGTCACGTTTCGGGTCGTTGCGGTCAGCCCTCGACTCCAGGAACCAGGGATGTTGATCTGAGGAGTGATTCGGAACCCAGTCGATGATGACCTTCAGACCGAGTTGGTGGGCCTTTTCGATCAGTTCGTCTGCATCATCGAGGGTGCCGAAGAGCGGTTCCACGTCGGTGTAGTCGGAAACGTCGTATCCGAAGTCTGCCATCGGGGATGGGAACATCGGCGAGATCCAGACCGCATCGACGCCGAGTGTGCCACTCAGGTACTCAAGGCGTTCGGTGATCCCCGGGAGGTCTCCCACACCGTTGCCAGTCGAATCTTGGAACGATCGCGGGTAGATCTGGTAGATGACCGCTGACTTCCACCAGTCGGACTGCGCTGTGATACTCATGGTGTCCACGATAGTTGTCCGCTGCCAGTGCGGGCGCTGAGCCTTGCCATACTGATTCCTCGTACTGCTGCGGGACACGTCCCCAGTTCAAGCCGACCCCGCTCATTTCCGAAGTGTCGCCATACTGTGCCGTATGGAGACTATTCAGCCAGATCGACGTTGGGCGTTCACGGCGCTGCTGTTCTCCACGATGGGTGTTGGCACCTTCATAGCCGCGTCGCTCGGCATCATCGCGGTTGTATTCATCACGGAACTCGGGATATCCAGGGCTCAACTCGGGTTTGTATTCGCCATCAACACTGTCGGAGCAGCGTTGCTTTCACCTGTCGTGGGTCGGATCACGGACCGCATCGGAGGCCGGGCTGCGATGATCGTTGTTGCATCCACGGCCGCCGTCTCGTTCCTGCTTCTCGGATTCGCGGGATCCCTGGTCGTCCTTGCTGTCGGCTCTGGCGTCGGTGCGATCGCTCAGGCAGGATCGAATCCGGCGACCAACAAACTGATCGCTGAGGATCTCCCTGCAGGCTCTCAAGGCACTGTCACCGGTATCAAGCAGTCCGGCGTTCAGGCGTTCATCTTCGCTGGTGGGCTCATCGTGCCGTCGATGGCTCTTGCGTGGGGGAGAGCGAGTGCCTATGTCATGTTCGCTGCTGTTGCGCTTGGGCTCGCCATCATCGGATCGCGATTCCTCCCGAAGCAGCCGAAGATCGCGAGCACCGACGGAGCATCACCACCACGCGAGCGCCTACCCGCAGCGATCTGGTGGATCGCTGGTTACGGGTTCCTACTCGGATTCTCCGGTTCTGCGACAATCATGTTCGCCTTGTTCACCACGGAGAGTCTTGGAAGGTCCATCGTTGTTGGCGGCGCTGTCGCCGCTGTGGTCGGGTTGACAGCGATGCCAGCGCGGATTGCCTGGGCTCGTCACGCCGAGAGGCATCACGCCTATCGCTCGTCGCTTCTGGCCATCTCGTTGCTCGCCGTACTCGCATCCCTTGCTCTTCTCGGGGCCGGGGCGGGCGTGTGGTGGCTCATCTGGGTTGCTGCTGTCCTTACGGGACTTGGCCCTTCTTCGTGGAACTCCGTTGGCATGCTTGGTCTGATCGTGTTCGCAGGTCCCAGGGCCGCCGGGCATGCCTCCGGAGTGATCTTGTTCGGCTTTCTCATTGGACTTGGCATCGGTCCACCCCTGTTCGGATGGATGGTCGACGCGAGCGGGTCGTATGCGGGAGTGTGGATCCTGTCATTGCTCTCGGCGGTGGCCGGGGCTCTCGTCATGGTGGCGTGGAAGCCACCGGAGCCCAGGTTGTAGACCACATTCGGTGAGATCGTCTGTGAGGTTCCCTACCTGCGTGCGATGAGCCACGCCCAACCGAAGGGCGGCAGCAGCACCGTTGTGCCGTCAGCCGCTGCTGGCCCTGTGATCTTCTCAACGCTCTCCACGCCGACCGTGCGCTGATCTGGTGAGAAGTTGGCAACCACGCTGTATCTGCCACGTGTATATGCGAGCACCGCGTGATCTCCTGTATCGATGGTCTCGAACGGCGCCGTCCCGAAGGCCTGAGGGCGGCGGCCGATCATGGAGCGCAGCGCGTGGAGCGGTGACGACTCGTCACTCATTTGGTCCTCAACATTGACCGAGCGAGTTCCGTACACCTCGTCGGTGATCACCGGTAGATAGAAGCGGTCCGGGTCAGCGCCAGACCAGCCGCCGGTGCTGCTCGAGTCCCACTGCATGGGGGTGCGGACCCCGTCGCGGTCGGGAAGGGCGATGTC
>JAMBLL010000335.1 GCA_023336765.1 Actinomycetes bacterium
CCTGCAACCCAGATAGGGATCATCGGGTTCTGGACCGGCTTGGGCTGACATATGGCACCATCGATCGTGTAGTGCTCGCCTGAAAACGAGGCAACATCGTCGGTCCACATCTTGCGCATGATCTGGATCGCCTCGTCGAGTTCTCCAAGACGTACGGACGGCTTGGGGAACGGGTACCCGTACGCCTGGTACTCCTGTTCGTACCAGCCACCGCCGATGCCCATCTCGATCCGTCCGTTGGAGATGACATCGATGGATGCTGCGACCTTGGCGAGGTACGACGGGTGGCGATACCCGTTGCATGTGCACATCTGTCCGAGCCTGATCGTGTCCGTTGCGACTGCGAGTGCCGCCATGAGGGTCCAGGCTTCGTAAGTGACCTCCTGGGTGGGCTTGGGAACCGTGTGGAAGTGGTCGTACACCCACGCCGATGTGAAGCCGAGATCTTCAGCCTTCCTGGCCACACCGACCATCGTGTCCCAGTGCTGAGACGTGTCGATGCCGACGAGATCAAGTCGCCAGCCCTGCGGAACAAAGGTACCAAAGTTCATAGGGATCATCCTACAGCTGACAGCTCACAGCCGACAGCTCAGAGTCCCTCTGGACTCGGGTAGATTCTTGCTGATAGCTGACGGCTGACCTCTTCAAATTCCTATCGCATCGGCCAGACGATCGCGGTAGGAAGCAACAGAGCCAAGCAGCAGCGAATCTGCCTTTGCTCGTTTGAAGTACAGGTGAGCGTCGTGTTCCCAGGTGAAGCCGATGCCACCATGAACCTGGATGTTGTCGCCAGCGACCTTGAGAAACGCATCAGAGCACACAGACTTCGCCAGGGGCACCGATATCAGAGATTCTTCGTGGTTGTCGAAGGTCGCAGCGGCATGCCACGCGACAGAGCGGGCGTGTTCGAGGGCAACCAGCATGTTGGCGCACATGTGCTTGACCGCCTGGAACGATCCGATCGGCCTTCCGAACTGGTAGCGAGTCTTCGCATAATCGACCGACGCCTCAAGGCACGCCCTCGTTCCGCCGACCTGCTCGCTCGCCATGGCAACAACACCAGCATCGAGGGCCCGTACAATCGCACCCGGATTCGGCGCATCCCCGAGATAGGCATCGTGGGGAACGGTGGCGTGATCCAGATCCAGCTGGCCGAGCGGCCTGGTGGCATCGAGCGACGACGTGGGCAACACTTCGACGCCTTCGATATCGCGCCAGACAAGGAATAGCCCGACTCCAGAGCTGCTCTTTGCAGATACGACGAAGCAATCGGCATTCGACGCATCGGTAACGAACCTCTTGGTGCCTTTCAAGACCCATCCCTCTTCACCAGACACGGCGGTTGTGGTCGGCACCGCTGAACCGTCGTCATGGGCCTCTTCGAACACTGCCAGTGTCGCAATGGTCTCTCCCGAGGTGATACGCGGCAACAGGTCCGCCTTCTGTCCTTCGGTACCCGCCTCGGCGATGGCTGTGGATGCCATCACGGCTGACAGCAGCGGTACCGGCGTCACCATGGCACCGAGTTCCTCGAACACGACGGCGAGTTCTTCGAACCCGTACCCGGCCCCGCCGTACTGCTCATCAATGGCGAGGCCTATGAGACCCATCTCAGCAAGACCCTGCCACACGTCAGAGAAGTACGGGTCTGCGGTGAGGGACGCATCACGAACCCGGTCAAGGTCGGCACTCGAAGCGAGGAACTCACCTACGGTGTCTGCGAGCATCACCTGCTCGTCGGTGCGGATGAACGAAACGGTATCAACCACGGGGCACATCCTTCCATGGCAGGTCCTTGTCGACCCTGGGTTCACCTGCAAGACCGAGTACGCGTTCGCCGAGGATGTTCCTCATGATCTCAGAAGTTCCGCCCTCGATACTGTTGGCTCGCGCCCTGAGAAACTGCCTCTGTGGACTCATGACGCGCTCGATCTCCCTGGTGCCATAGGTCGTCGGCTCAAGCGTGTACCCCTCAGGGATCATCGCACCATCGAGACCCATCATCTCGACCGTGAACGACGTCACCTCCTTGTTGAGATCGGCCCATGCGAGCTTGCCCGTCGATCCTTCTGGGCCAGGCACGCCAGCGGTAGCGTTCTGAGATGCGCGCGATGTCGTGAGTCGCAGCGCTTCCACCTCGCCCCACAGTCGCGCCAGTTCACGCCTCTGTGCTTCATCGCCCGACCCGGACGACCGCCACACATCCATCGCAGATCCGATGGCGCCTGAGCCCCTCGTAACAGTGCTACCACCTATCGCCACACGTTCGTTCATCAACGTTGTCATGGCAACACGCCAACCCGCACCAACATCGTCGATGCGTTGGTCGTCTGGCACTCTGGCGTCGTCGAAGAAGACCTCGTTGAACTCGGCCTCACCTGTTATCTGGTACAGCGGGCGAATGTCGACGCCCTCAGCTTCCATGTCGACCACGAAATACGTCATACCGCGGTGTTTCGGCTGGTCGGGATCTGTCCTGGTGACGACCAACCCCCACTTTGCAAGATGGGCCAGGGTTGTCCACACCTTCTGACCGTTGAGAATCCACTCGTCACCGTCCCTGACTGCTCGTGTTGACAGTCCCGCCACGTCGGACCCGGCACCCGGCTCAGAGAAGAGCTGACACCAGAGTTCGTCCATGGTGAACATCGGCCGAAGCCACCGCGCTCGCTGCTGCGGGCTTCCGTGAGAAAGCAGCACACCTGCTCCCATCCCAATGCCAAGAACGTTCGCGGTCCGGTTCCACGTCGGTGCACCGACTTCAGCAAGTCGTCGTGCAACAGTTGCCCGATGGCTGGGGGAGACGCCGAGGCCACCCCCGCCAACCGGAAAATCTACCCACGCGAGGCCCGCATCGTACTGGGCACCCCAGAAGACCTTCGGGTCCGTCGATTCTGGCGGGAAACTCCCAAGGAGCTCGTCAAGCGCATCGTTGACACGCGTCGCTTCAGATGTCTGTGATGTCACGAATGTGTC
>JAMBLL010000336.1 GCA_023336765.1 Actinomycetes bacterium
GAAGAGCACAGAGCACAGAATGCAGAGATGGTCGACAGGAGACTTGCTGTGTTCGGACATTGGACTTCCGGTTTCTTGCGGTGAGCGGAGAGCGGAAGGCCGAAAGCGGGGTGGGGCTTCCGTTGCCTGTATTCTGCTCGTATGTCTCGTTCCCCTCGCCGCATCATCATCGACACTGATCCAGGGCAGGATGATGCCATCGCGATCCTGGTCGCTGTTGCGTCGCGCGAAGTGGAGGTCGACGCCATCACGACGGTTGCTGGGAACGTGCCCCAACCCCTCGTCACGGACAACGCTCTGTCGCTCCTTGCTCTTGCCGGGCGCCAGGATATTCGTGTGTACCGTGGGTGTGAACGCCCGCTCCTGCGGCCTTTGTACACAGCAGAATACGTGCATGGCCCGTCAGGTGTTGACGGTGCTGATCTACCCGATCCCACGGTTGGCGTACATTCGACGCATGCTGTGGACCTCATCGTCGACACATGCCTCGCCAGTGATGATGGCATGGTCACCCTCTGCCCTCTGGGACCTTTGACCAACATCGCAATGGCGATAGCCAAAGAACCTGCGATCGTTCCCAAGATCGCCGAGATCCTGTGGATGGGAGGTGCATTCGACGAGCCTGGAAACACGACAGAGGTCGCCGAATTCAACGCGTACGTTGACCCGCACGCTGCGCATGTCGTTTTCACCTCCGGGGTACCGCTCACGATCTTCCCTCTTGATGTAACCCACAAGGCACTCATGTTCCCGCGTCACGTGGAGGCCCTTGCCGACCATGCCACACCTGTTGCGGATGCGGCTGCGGGGATGATCCGTTTCTATGAGAAATACGACATCGACAAGTACGAGATCGAAGGTGCTCCCATGCACGATCCATGTGTGATCGCGTACTGCATCGATCCGACGCTGTTCAGCGGCACACCACACCACGTCCTCGTTGACACGACGCACGAAGAGACGATCGGGAACACCTACATCGATGACAGTGCAGGCGAGGCGAATGCCACAGTGATCACTGACGTCGATGCTGAGCGGTTCTTCGATCTTGTTGTGCAGCGAATCGGTTCGCTGTGAGCACAGCTCCGCTCGATGGCATCACTGTCATCGAGATCGCTGGCATCGGCCCTGTGCCCTTCGCTTGTGACCAACTCGAGGACATGGGCGCAACGATCGTGAGAGTTGATAGGCCGGGGGGCCACGGACTCCCTGTGACGATGTCGTCGATCGGGCGGCGCTCGCGGGCAACGGTGTCGCTCGATCTGAAGGACGATGCCGATCGTCAGATCGCATCAACGCTCATTTCTCATGCTGACGTACTCCTTGACCCGTACCGGCCAGGGGTTGCAGAGCGTCTGGGCATCGGCCCCGACGAGATGCTCGAGCGCAACCATCGTCTCGTGTATGCACGGGTGACAGGCTGGGGACAACATGGACCGTATGCCTCGATGGCCGGGCACGATATCAACTACATCGGACTGAGCGGTTCGCTTGCCGCCATCGGGCCCCAGGACGTGCCCATGCCCCCACTCAACCTCGTTGGGGACTATGGGGGAGGAGCGATGTTCGCCGTGACGGGGATTCTCGCTGCACTCGTCGAGCGGGCAACAACAGGACTCGGGCAGGTCATCGACGTTGCGATGGTCGACGGAGCCGCTGCCCTGGTCGGGCCAATACGCGATCTGCACAATGCCGGTCTGTGGTCGCCACAGCGGCGAGCGAACCTGCTAGACGGTGGTGCACCCTTCTACGCCTGCTACCGAACGTCCGATGATGAGTTCATGGCGGTCGGTGCACTCGAACCCCAGTTCTACTCTCTCCTCGTGTCGGGTCTTGGACTCGACGAGGCGATGCTTGGCAACCGTCTTGACCCTGGGGAGTGGTCCCGTATCGCCGAGATCTTCTCGGATACCTTCGCCACGCGCACACGCCAGGAATGGACGGAGATCTTCGACGGGACGGATGCGTGCGTCACGCCGGTGCTGTCGATGGATGAGGTCGGCAACCACCCTCATAACACTGCCAGACAAGCCCTGGTACCGACGGGTTCTGGACCACGCCCGCATCCTGCGCCGAGGTTCTCCGGCACCCAAGGGTTTGCCAGCACCGGCCAGGAGGCTCTCGAGTCGGCTGAGGCACTCCTCGTGTCACTCGGTATTGACCGTGATGCCGTGGATCAGATGAGCGACCAGGGAGTCGTCACCGTCGAGTGAGGACGAGGAAGAAAGACAAGGGCGACGGACTCGGAGCTATCAGCTGTCAGCAGGCGACTGACTATTGGCGGCGTTGTCAAGGACCTCGAGACGCTGAGCGAACCGTGCGATGACGACAACCGCAACGAAGGCGATCGCAGCCAGGGCGACCGATCCAATGATGTGGCTGTCGGGGGCTCCGAGCGCCGTTGAGTCGACACCGAAGGGCCAGGGCCACAACACTCGCATCGATCCCACCATGAGTCCGATGAGTGCGGCAAGAACGGCGTCGTGGTGCGTGGCGAGCGCCTTGTGGAGGATCTGGGAGAAGAGGCCAAGCCCGATAACCGCACCGATGAGGAACACGCCAAGGGACAGGAAGTCCCTGCTCGTGACCGCGGCGAGTACCGGTCCGTACATTCCCATCAGGACAAGCAGGAACGACCCTGAGATACCAGGGAGGATCATCGCACAGATAGCGATCGCCCCCGCAAGGAAGAACGCCCACATAGCCGGGTCCGCAACCTGGGCGACGGCCTCCTCGCTGGTGCCGTTGCGAAGTCCAAGGGTGATGAATACGCCAACTCCGACACCGATCACGATCATCACATTCTGCATTGAGTGGTTCTTGATCATCTGCCATGTGATGACGATCGAACCTGCGACAAGCCCAAGGAACAGCGCTGACATGAGGATGGGCTGATCGAGTAACAGCGTCTCAAGGACGCTGGCCAGCGAGACAACGGCGAGCAGTATCCCGGCTCCAAGCGACAGGATAAATGTCCAGTCCACTCTGGCGAACCACTCCTTGGCACCCGCGAAATCTGCCTTCACGAGGTTTCCCAGCGCAAGCGAGCCAGCCCTGATCGATGAGACCAGACGGTCGTATATTCCGAAAATCAGCGCGATAGTGCCTCCGGAGACCCCGGGCACGATGTCGGCTGCGCCCATCACGAATCCGCGGGCGACCGAAAGGACGATCGTTGAAAGCATGTCGGCGAGTGTAGGTTGCAGGTGCGCTACAACGATGGAGGAACGATGCGCGCCCTGGTGCAACGGGTCGAACATGCCGACGTGACTGTGGACGGTGAGGTCATAGCCTCCATCGGACCGGGATTGCTTGTGCTCGTTGGTGCCGTGAACTCCGACACGTCCGCGGACGTGTCCACTCTTGCAGCCAAGCTCGTCACGATGAGGATCTTCTCGGACGTTGAGGGGAAGATGAATCTGTCTGTGCAAGATACCGGGGGATCTGTACTCGTCGTGTCGCAGTTCACCTTGCTCGCCGATATCAGGCGAGGGCGTAGACCGTCGTTCACCGCTGCTGCGCAACCTGATCACGCGAGGTCGCTCATCGATCGCCTCGTATCGGAGATAGGTGACAGGGATATTCGTGTCGAATCCGGGCGGTTCGGTGCATCGATGGACGTGTCGTTGGTCAACAGTGGTCCCGTGACGATCATCGTCGACGTTGTTGACGGGCAAGTTGCATAGGGGCTAGCGGATCGGTGAGCATTCGTTCTCCGTTCTCCTCGAACACCCCCAAGAACCCGATTCCGTTCCGGGTTTCCGACTGTGAACTGAAAACTGTGAACTGAAAACTGTGAACTGA
>JAMBLL010000337.1 GCA_023336765.1 Actinomycetes bacterium
CTCTCTTCTCTCTCTTCTCTCTCTTCTCTCTCTTGTCTCCTATGCTTACCTCATGCACGTACTCGTCGCTACCGCAGGGGCGCTCACTCCGAGCGCTGTTGTCGACTTCGCACGCCACCTGATCGGTGGCACAGGACACGTAACTGTCACAACCGTCGTTGAAGTGCCTCGGGACTTTCTCGAGGGTCTCGACGCCGACACGTGGCATCCTCTGCGCGAAGCCGTCACACCACGTACACCCGACGAGGTGGTTGCCACCTACCTCTCTGAACGGGGTCATCGCGTCACCGATCCCATAAGGCAGGCACTTGAAGCCGCTCGTATCCCTTGTGATGCCGGTGTACTCGAAGGATCCGATCCCGCAGCAGCGATCAGTGCTGCCGCAGCCGAACTTGATGTCGATGTGATCATCGTGGGTGCTACGAAGCAGATTTTCAACGCCGATGCGTGGGAGAGCGTGTCAGCCCGCCTGATGATCGAAACTGGGCGCCCGGTTCTCGTCCTTCCCCAGTCGCGAGTGGAAAGCGATGCCGACGAACATACGAGCGGATTTCAGCCTCTCTCAGACTCCATCGAGTCAAAGTAGGCATTGAGCGCCGCCAGGGTTGAAGGGACGAAGGCTGCTGGTCGTTCGATCATCTCGATGCGTACGGATCTCGTCGGCCACCAACGTGCGTCGAACGCCTCTCCATCGCCGAACTCGGGTGCACCTGTGCCTGATGCAGCGACCACGACATGGATCGCGGGGAACGCTCCACGTACGCCGGCCACCACCGCTATCGGCATGACGGTCGCGATCGCCCGCCGACTGTCAAGCGTGTCGATCTCGATACCAGACACCGAAGAGAGCAGAACACCAGTCTCCTCGTGTACCTCCCTCGATATCGCGACATCAGGCGATTCGCCTGCCCTCCACCTCCCGCCTGGGAGTTCGTACATCCCAAAGACGGCCTCCTCCGGATTCGAGCGCCTTTGAAGCAGTATCGAATCTGACCCGTCACTGTTCTCCACAACAGCCCTGATGACAGGCACCATGACGTTCTCGTCGCCACTTACGGGAACTGCAACGGTCACCTGATTCGTGCCGTCGAACATCGTGTGTTTTCCTTCGGTCATCGGCCGAACTCTAGGCCATCACCCCAAGTGGGGGAAGTCAGGAAGACAGTTCGACCAGGGCGGTGGTCGACACAGCTACTTCGGTGCAAAGGTCGCTACTGACCGAGGAGCGGCAGAAGAGTTCGTAACGGTAACCGGCTTCGGTCCAGCCGAGGCTGATGCCATCAGGCACGAGAATCGGTACGATCTCGGAACGTGCCGACCCGGCATCGATAGCCGCGAACCCGATACGAAGCACACCGAGACGGGACGTGTCAGACTGGTACGGCTCCGAGGTCCAGAATCCGAAGGCTGCGGCCGTGTCGGAGTCAAGCGCACCTGTTGTGTTGTCGTACACCAACTGGCTGGTGACCCATTGGATGTTCTCAGGAACGAGTTCCGGGAACAGGACGCCGGGCATGGCTGCAGCGATCTCATCCCTCGATGCCTGGACGAACCTGCTGTTGAGCTTGCGTTCCCAGACGGATCTGATCACGTCCTGTGCACGTCCTGTGAACTGGGGATCGATGTCATCGTTGAACCACAGCAGGCCACCCGGGCCGATCAGGGCCGCCTTGACGGGATCGACCTCGACTTCGTCGAGTTGAAGCGTCGTGGTCGTGCTGGCTGCAACGAGATCACGGGTCCTCTCCCCCAAACCATCAAACAATTCCGATTCACCGCAGGCCCCAAGCGCGAGCGATGCAAGAACGATGATGATGGTGGCCCGCTTCATTGCCTCAAGGATGGCACAAGCACAGGTATACAGACACTGGACAAGCCCGAAAGGATTCATCTCCATACTTCGGGTACTTCGGAAATGGGCGGCGTTGTGGTGACAACGTTCCCGCTTTTCACCCTCAATCCGCAAGCGCCGTCCCCCTTTCAAGGGGGACGGCAGAGGAGCGTTAGCGACGATGCAGGGGGATAACGCGAAGCCAACGAATCTTCTCGAAAGCTCTGGGGCGACTCGGCGTTGGCTTCGCGCTATCCCCCTGGCTCGAGGACTCGCCAGTCCCCCTTGAA
>JAMBLL010000338.1 GCA_023336765.1 Actinomycetes bacterium
ATCATCTTCGTGACGATGGTGGTCGTGTGGCTGCTGATGTCGATTCCGGTGAGCGGGTCAGGTGGCTTTGCGGACACCGACGTTGACAACTCGGCGTTCGCTGCCGTCGCAGGTGTCGTTGCTCCTGTCCTTGAACCGGCCGGCTTCGGGTCATGGGAGGCGACTGGAGCGCTGATGTCAGGGTTCGTTGCCAAGGAGGTCGTCATCGGAACGATGGCCCAGGTCTATGGCGACGAAGAGGTCGAGGTGGATGACAATCCGTCGATTGCCGAGTCCCTTGGCAGCATCGGCATCGGGTTCGTGTCAGCGTCGTTCGATGCCATCAAAGCTGTCCCTGGCATGATCGGGATCGATCTTGTCGGCGGCGAGGAGGATGACGCACCGGGTCGTTTGTCAGCTTCGATCGAAGCCAGCTTCCAAGAGAGCAGCGATGGCCACGGAGCCCTTGCAGCGGTCGCGTTCATGGTGTTCATATTGCTCTATACGCCTTGTATGGCGACCGTCGGAGCGATCCGCCACGAGATCGGCAACACGTGGATGTGGTTCAGCGTCATCGGGCAGACGTCTCTGGCCTGGGTCATGGCCGTTGCCGTGTTCCAGATCGGAAAGGTGCTGGGATTCTGATGACGGTTCTTGACAGACTCGTCGACGAACTCCGAGCAGCACGGGGTCCGATTCGCTCCGGAGATCTTGCCAGCCGCATTGGCGTTTCAGAGGACTCCCTCGACATGATGATCGATGTACTCGTATCGAAGGGAGTGTTGAGCGGTTCGGCAACTCTCTCACCAGATGAGACCATCGCCTGTTCAGGCGTAGCCTGTGGGACGACGTGCGTCGGCCTTGACGAATGCCCCTTCATCGTGAACGTGCCGGAGACGTACACGCTCGTCATCGATCCAGTCGTGCCGTTGTCAGAATCATCACAGCGGTAGATCAGCCTGGATCTCGGTGAACGAGCGCTCGTTCACCACCATCACTCTTCCGATCAGGAACATGAGATTTTCGCTTGACAATGTATGTAACGGTATGGTTACATACAGGTCATGCAGACACTGGCAGCACTGGCTGATCCGATTCGCAGGGAGATCGTTGAGGTTCTTCTCGAGCATCCTCAGGATGCAGGGACGATCGCACGGCGGTTCCCTGTGAGCCGACCTGCGGTCTCAAGGCATCTCAGGGTGCTTCGGGAATCCGGCATTGTTCGGTCCGAAACGATCGCGCAGCGCCGGGTGTACCACATCGAGACGGCTCCGCTTGAGGAGCTTGATGATTGGTTGACCCACTATCGCCAGTTCTGGACCAATCGGCTCGACAAACTCGAGGAACACCTCGAGAGAGGGGACTGAAGATGTTCGGAGAGACAGGAACACTTGCCAAGGAAGGCGACGTCAATGTGATCACATTCGTCGTTCGCTCGACGCTCCACCAGAACGCGTCTGGGAAGCACTTACGACAGAGAAGGGACTGACGTCGTGGCTGGCTGTGTCAGCAAAGGTCGACGGACGCCAGGGAGGGGACATCAAGATCGAGTTCGACGACGGCCAGGAAGTCAGCGGAACGATCAGCCGTTGGGATCCGACCACCCAGTTCGCTCACACGTGGGTCATCAACGGGGAGATCTCCTCCGACGTGACGTATGCGCTCACTGCCACGGACAGTAGAACTGAGTTGCTGCTCGTGCACACAGGGATTCCTGACGAGATGTGCGGAGGGTACGTACCAGGGTGGCACGCCTTCCTGGCACGCCTCGCAGCGGATCTCGAAGGTGGCGCCGTTCCTGAGTGGCTCACCGTGTTCGAAGAGGTCGCCCCCGCGTACCAGTAGCCATGGCAGCGGAACACCCGTACGACGATGCCCCCCGGAAGTGAATTCGGGGGGCATCGCTTCGTCGATTGTCGGTCCCGATTTGTCCACGGAGCCGACCGGGCGTATCGTGGGAGGGTCGCATGAGAGGTTGGCAATGGCCGATGACATGGTCGGATGTGGTCGAGTAGTTGGTTCCGTAGGGGCCGATGAAACGCCTGACGTATCCCCGCAAGCTTCTTCCGCCGTAACCCCACAGGAGGTACCCGTGACCGCAACCGTTGGGCAGAAGGCCCCGGATTTCACTGCTCCGTCCTACTACCAGGGCACATTCACTCCCGTGAAGCTCTCGGACTTCGCAGGCAAGTGGGTGCTGCTGTGCTTCTACCCGGGCGACTTCACCTTCGTCTGAGCGACAGAAGTGTCGGCGGTCGCCGACAGATACGAAGAACTCCAGGAGCTCGGCGTCGAGGTCATCTCGGTCAGCGTTGACAGCCACTTCGTCCACAAGATGTGGAACGACCACGAACTGACGAAGATGGTCGATGGTGGGATCCCGTTCCACATGGCATCGGACCAGGCTGGCAACATCGGGCGTGCATACGGTGTCTGGGACGAGAACGAGGGCATCGAATTACGTGGCCGCTTCATCATCGACCCCGATGGTGTGATCCAGGCGATGGAGGTGCTCACACCCCCTGTCGGCAGGCGAATCGCCGAGACCATCCGCCAGGTGCAGGCCTACCAACTCGTCCGCGAGTCCGGAGGCACCGAGGCCACCCCGGCAGGATGGGAACCGGGCGACCTGACACTCAAGCCAGGTCCGGACCTTGTCGGCAAGGTGTGGGAGGTTTGGAACCCTTCCATGGAGCAGTAGGGCCAAGGCCAGCGACATATCTCTGCAAGCGACGAACGCATCTTACGCGATGTCAACCCGGTTCCTTATTGAACCATCAGCTGCGAAACTCGGGGTGCGAGACAGCCGATCGATCCTTCCGTTCTCGCGTAGATTCGTGTTCTAGGCAGAACCTACGCGAGTGCGGAGTCAGATCGTTGCTTGCTCGCCTCCGCCGCCCAGACGTGTTCCGAGCTCACGGTCGAGCATCAGGATGGTGTGGCCAGCATCACCTGCTCGCCCAAGGTCGTCGATGATCTGCTGGACACTCGACTCCTCTTCCACCTGTTCGGCAACGAACCAATCGAGCAACGGAAGGCTTGCGAAGTCCTTCAGTTCGACAGCCATGGAGTAGAGGTTGTTGATCGAGACAGTCACTGCCTGTTCCTGAGCGAGCGACATCCTGAAGACGTCGATCGACGCGTCGAAGTCTGCCTGAGGCGCTTCGATCGGTCCGAGGTCGATACGGCCACCACGGTCGAGGATGAACTGGTAGAACTTCTCGGCATGGGTGAGTTCCTCTGCTGCCTGGGCCCGCATCCACTGTGCCATGCCAGGGAGGCCTTCGGCCTCGAACCAGGCGCTCATGCCGAAGTAGGCGTATGCCGCGCCGTACTCCATCGTGACCTGTGCGTTCAATGCAGCTTCGAGTCGTTCGTCCAGGGCCATACAGGCTCACTTTCCTCGGTTGCTCGTGATGGTATCTCTGCTCGTAACCCAGTGGAATTCGACATTATCTCAAGTGTCGGGAACTGTCTCTATGGGTTGGCTTTGAGGGAGGTTCGCACCGGTCCGGACTCATTCTCTTTCGGGGCTGTATCGCCGTGCATCGGTCGAAGGCTCTGCGCAAACGCGTGGATGTATGATGCGAAGATTGACAATGCTGATGACTGAACGGGAGTGGCTATGACAGGGAAGCGGACGGGTGTCGTAACGATCACCTCCGAGCAGCAGAGGTTCTTGTCGTGGTCCGCCGATGTACTCGTGTACATCGTGGTGCTGAACCTCTTCGTCGAGTTCGTTGACGCGATTGTCATCGATTCGTTCTGGATCTCGATACTCACCGCTGTGCTCCTCCAAGCGCTGCTGAGTGTGGTCGTCGGCCTCGAGCACAAGGTTGGAACCTTCTTCGAGCGGATGGGAACCACGTGGTCGAGAATCGCCGAAGTCACGGCGAAGTTCGTGATCTTGTTCACGTCCAAGCTGCTCATTCTCGAGATCGTCAACTTCGTATTCGGCGACCACGTCGAACTCGGCCACTTCCTGGACGTTCTGCTTCTCATCATCGCAATGATGGGTACGAGGGCGATCAGCCAGAGGATCTATGTAGGTCTTGGAGCGGATGGTCTCCCCAACGCTGCGATCGCTCGGATCTGGAAGGGAGAGGTACCGCTCGACAGGTCGGACGAATATCTTGAGCAGATGCGGACAGTAGCGATTCCCGACTACCGCTCGACGGACGGAAACCAGGGTGCGTTTGCGCTGCGACGTGACCTCGAGGACAGTGCGGAGTTCGTCATGCTGACCTTCTGGGACTCGAGGGAATCCATCCGTGCGTTCGCTGGGGACGACATCAACGTTGCCAAGTACTACGACTTTGACGCTGACGCCCTTCTCGATATGGCCCCTGAAGCAGAGCATTTCGACGTATACGACAACTGATTACTGGCTCTTCGGACATGAGCGGGGTCGGACGACGAGATCGCCCGCTTCCTGCATCCCCCTTTCAAGGGGGATAAGCGACGAGTCCTACGAGGAGCTAGGGGGATACGCCAAGCGGCACAAGGCCTGTTGGCTATCGCGTTATCCC
>JAMBLL010000339.1 GCA_023336765.1 Actinomycetes bacterium
GTCACCTCGGCCTTCTGGCGCAAGCCGATATCGGCGCAACCGACCAGCGAACAGGAGCGTGTCCGACCGCTGACCTGATAGCCGGGCGGATCTATACTGATGAGCCCCTGGCAGTCACCCAACGACTCCTGCAATGCGTATCGAGGAATCCGTGGTTGAACCTCTCCTGGCTGTTGTTGATGCGAACCTGTATGCAGCCCGATATCAGATGGCGATCAGCCTCGGTTTCCACATCATCCTTGCAAGTTTCGGGGTGGCGTATCCCTTCTTCACGTTCCTCGCGCACTACAGGGGTTATCGCAAGCGAGACGTCGTAGGACTCAGGCTCGCCAAGCGATGGTCGAAAGCCATGGCGGTCCTGTTCGCTGTTGGGGCAGTGTCAGGGACGATCCTCAGCTTCGAGATGGGGATGCTCTGGCCAGGACTCATGGGTCCCTATGGCGATGTCATCGGACTCCCGTTCGCCCTCGAAGGCATCTTCTTTTTCATCGAGGCGATCTTTATCGGTATCTACCTGTACGGCTGGAACCGGCTCAGCGCCCGTGTGCACCTCTTCACCCTCGTTCCGATCGCCCTTTCCGGACTGGCAGGGTCGTTCTTCATACTGACCGTCAATTCATGGATGAACGGGCCAGAGGGGTTCACCATCGCACCGGATGGTTCCATTACCGACATCAACCCCTGGGCGGCGATGTTCAACTCGGGAGCACTTGTCGCCTGGCTGCATATGCTGCTTGCCGCCTACATGATGGCCGGGTTCCTCCTTGCGTCCACGTACGCGGTTCGCTGGCTCAGGGGCAATCGCTCCTCCGTCACACGCCTCGGATTCCTCATACCGTTCACGGTCGCTGCGATCGCTGCGCCGCTTCAGGTGATGGTCGGAGACATCGCAGCGAGAGCGCTGATGGAGCGACAACCCGCCAAGTTCGCGGCTATGGAACTCCTGCCAGATACGAGGACTCGTGCGCCGCTCACCGTTGGTGGCATCTACGTTGACGGCGAGGTTGTTGGTGCGATAGAGATCCCTCTCCTCGGTTCATTGCTCGCCACTCGCGATGTCAACGGCGAGGTACCAGGACTCGATGTCGTCCCTGATGGTGATGTACCTCCCGTCAATGTCGTACACATCGCGTTCCAGGTGATGGTGGGGATCGGCACCTTTCTCGTGATCCTTGCTGGCTGGTTCGGTTGGTCGTGGTTCCGGCGCAGGGGGCCGCCCGAGTCGAAGCTCTTTTGGATCGGAGCCTCGAGCGCCGGTGTGCTGGCCCTGATCGCCCTCGAAGCCGGCTGGACGGTGACCGAGGTTGGTAGACAGCCATGGATCGTGTGGCAGATCGTCCGCACCTCGGACGCTGTGTCCGCGTCCACAGGGATCGTCGCCTCTGCAATCGCGATCAGCGCCCTTTACATCGTTCTTGGAATCGTCACCATCGTTGTCCTGCGGATCATCGCAAGACGAATGGACGCTGGCGACGATGTCCACACTCCGTATGGACCATCGGGGACCTCCACATGACCCTCGCGAACGCGGTCCTCGCAGTGATCTGGTTCGGTGTCATCGCCTACGCTGTTTTCGGTGGGGCTGATTTCGGTGCAGGGATCTGGGACCTTCTCGCTGGCAACCCCGACAAGGGAGAGAGACCTCGGGCACTCCTGGAGCGGTCGATCGGCCCGGTGTGGGAGGCGAACCATGTGTGGCTCATCTTCGTCCTCGTGTACCTGTGGACAGCCTTCCCAGAGGCCTTCGTATCGATCATGACCACGCTCTACATTCCGATGATGCTCGCCGGTATAGGCATCGTCCTGAGAGGTTCATCGTTCGCGTTTCGCAAGTGGGCTGCACAACTGAGGTATCGCCGCATGTTCGGGATCGGATTCGCCGCCGCATCTCTGATGACACCCTTCTTCCTGGGAACAGTCGCCGGGGGTGTCGCGTCAGGCCGAGTACCCATCGGCAATGCAGCAGGAGATGCCTGGACCTCGTGGATCAACCCGACCTCGATGCTCGGAGGAACCCTTGCAGTGGTCGTTGCAGCGTATGTGGCAGCGGTGCTCACTGCACGCGACGCAGCGAGGTCAGACGAACCGGACCTCGCTTCCTACTTCCGGACCAGAGCCCTTGTTTCGGGCGTCGTTGCTGGCATGGTTGCATTCGCCGGGATCTTCGTGATTCGGTCGGACGCTCCCGTCTTGTTCAGCGGCCTGACCGACACCTACGGAGGAGCGGTTGTCCTCCTATCCGGTGTTGCAGGCGCGACGTCTCTCGTCGCTATCTACCTGAGGAAGCGCCAGCTATCACGCATAGCTGCAGTTGTCGCGACAGTCGCGATCCTGTGGGGTTGGGCGATTGGCCAGTATCCGTGGCTGCTGCCCGATGTTCTCACGATAGAACAGGGGGCAGCAACCGATGCTGTCCTCGTAGCCCTCCTCGTGGCTTTCGTGGGTGCGGCGCTGCTCGCTGTTCCGTCGCTCATCTGGCTCTATACGCTCACCGACTCCGGGGCGCTTGATACTGCACGACCCATCCGCTCCGACACCTCCGATGCACTGCTCCAGGATCTCGTGGCAGCGGGAAACGAGACAAACCTTGACGATTGAAAGATCTGCGCCTGGGGAGGTCATCAGGCTTCACCGGTTCTTCGACGATTGGTACAACGGCTTTCCAGGTCTCTCCATTGCACAGTTCGCGGATGCCATGGACCCCCGATTCACGATCGTGACCCCTGAGGGCAATGTGCTCGGTCACTCGTCGATCGTTGCGGCTGTTGAGAACGGATTCGGCAAAGGGGACATCAGCATCACCGTCGAGAACTTCCATGTGGAAGACCTCGGCACCGCTGTTGTGTGCCGCTACGACGAGATCCACCAAACACCTCAGGAAGTGACACGTCGCATCTCAACTGCGGTGATGGTCATCGATCAAGACACGCCTGGTGGATACCGGTGGGTCACCGTCCACGAAACATGGGCAGCTTCCTAGGTCGGTACCTCGACACCATCAAGTAGGTAGTCGATCACGTGTGCCGCTGTGTACGTGGTTTGGCCTTCTGGCACGAAACGTGCAACACCAACAGCATCGTCTCCGGAGGTGATGAGCATCGGCTCGATATCGCCGTTGCGTTGGATCTGGGGCATGCCGACGTTGGCCACGAGGGAGTTGCACAGGCACATCCTTCCGACGGTATCGGCGATGTCGCCGCCCTTCTTTAGATAATCGTCCACGGGCTCGGAGGGACAGCGCCAACCGATGGTGTTGTCCTCGCGCTCGTAGGCATGGCGGAGGTATCCAAGGTCGCAGATCCTGGTTCGTTCTTCATAGAC
>JAMBLL010000340.1 GCA_023336765.1 Actinomycetes bacterium
GCTACGGGGATGCCAACGGCGAGAAAGAGCCATCGGACTTCCCGTCCGCAAGTCTTGGTGTTCTCAGTCATGTTGCGCCTCCTTGTGCTGGATCGTGTACGGCTGTCAACCAGCAGAGTGAGCTTGAGAACACCGCATCGTCACACACGAGGCGATTGGAGATGAACTTGGGTCAGCGTCGGGGAATCCGACACAGTAGATGGTCCGATTGCGCCCCGGGAGCTACACAACCGCTAGGATTGGGATGAAGGGGAGGGTTCATGCGTGGACGACTACTGGCGATCGCTGCTATCGACATCGGACTGTTGATCGTGGGATTCGCGCTCAGAGAGCAGGATGTGTACAAGGACGCGGCACTGTCGCTGGCGGTGGCAGCGATCGGCATCGTGACACTGCTTGGGTTGCTCGCAGCACGGGACGAGAACACGCAGGTGACGACCCGTTTCGCCCTCACGGTGTCGGTATCTGCCGTGTGGTTCGCGTCGGTCGGCACGTTGCTGTTCTTCGTGGGGGAGAAGGCACCCCTTGCATCCGAAGCCTTCAACGGCATCTCCATAGTGATGGGCGTTGTAGTCGCGTTCTACTTCGGTGCCCAGGCGTACGAGGCTGTGGGCAAGGCGAAGGCGGTCGCCGACGGCGGGGGAACATCCGCACCGAGCCGGGACTCTGGAGTCACGACGAGGGGTGGCTCTGGTACATCTCGTGGCGGTGAACCCGGGGCAACACCTCCAGAGCCACCGGATCGAACAGTCGAGATCTATGACTGAGGGGCTATGACGAAACGTACCTACGGGAACGACTCGATCCGCGTCCTGTGGGACTCATCGCTCTGTATCCACACAGGATTCTGTATCAAGACAGGGTCCGGCGTTTTCGATCCGCAGCGAAGGCCATGGGTCCGTCTCGACCTGGCCTCTCCTGATGTCGTCGCCCAGGCGGTACAGGCATGTCCCACAGGTGCCCTGAGATATGAGCGACTCGACGGTGGCCCCCAGGAGGAGTCGCAGACGCCGACGACGGTAGTTCCATGGCCCAACGGCCCGCTCTTCGTCCGGGGGTCGATCGAGGTAAGCGACCGCAGCGGTGACGTCTTCCTGGTGGGGCCGCGGGCATCACTGTGCAGATGCGGTGCGAGTCGGAACCAGCCGTTCTGTGATCTCTCGCACAGGGAAACTGGCTTCAAGGACAACCCGCGTGCTCGTCCACGCTCGCGTGAAACAGCCGAGTGCCCGGCCGATATCGACGGAGCAACGCTCCCTGACGGATGAACCAACAGATGATTGCTCCAGACACGTGCGGCGAACTCTTCGTTCCGGCTCCCACGCGCTAGCCTCCGCGACCCACCATCAGGAGGACCATGAGCTATACATTCGAAACGACGGTTCCAGGGACAATGGACTCCGTGCGCGCCAAGGTCGAAGCAGCGCTCGCCGTGGAGGGTTTCGGAATCCTCACGGAGATCGATGTCGCTGCCACATTCAAGGCCAAGCTCGATGTGGATCGCGACCCGTACGTCATTCTCGGGGCGTGCAACCCGAGCTATGCCCACGACGCGATCGGTGCTGATGCCAACATGGGAGCATTACTGCCGTGCAACGTCGTCCTTCGACAGGGAGCTGGCGACGACAACGTCGAGGTCGTGTTCATGGATCCCGCTGCCGTACTTGGACTGGTCGATGTGCCAGGTGTTGACACCATCGCACAGGAAGTGAAGGCGAAGCTCGAGAGCGTCGCATCATCCCTCACGGGGTGATGCAGGATCTGCTTGCAATCCTGAGGATCTCCGCGACAATGATGGAGTCGGAGACAGGTACGCATGACGACGCTCGAGTGGAGTGAAA
>JAMBLL010000341.1 GCA_023336765.1 Actinomycetes bacterium
AGGGGGATAACGCGAAGCCAACGCTCAGTCGCCCCAAGGCTTTCGAGAAGATTCGTTGGCTTCGCGTTATCCCCCTGCTTCGTCGCTAACGCTCCTCAGCAGTCCCCCTTGAAAGGGGGACCGAGCCGTTGAAAACCCATCTCGAACACATTCATGCATACGCCATGAATACGACAAACAGCCTACAAAGCCAATACGTCCGCCCTTCTTCCGCTATCCGCGAGTCTGCGAGCTGTCTTCCTCTGTCCGCGAATCCGCGAGCCCGCGAGCTATCCCCCCGGCAGTGGTTCGGACCGGTTCAGGATGATCTGGCTCGAGGCTCCTTCGGGGCCTACTGAGAGAGGGACCTCGTAGCGGACCTGGTCGATCAGGCAGAGGCTCGTGGCGTCCGCCCGGCAGTAGATCAGCGTGACATCGAATAGCGCCGTGCCCGTGCCCTCAGTGAGCACGATCGGTACATTCGCAGGGATCTTCGTGCCAGTGATATCGCCTGCTGTGTCGCTCGCGAGAGCCACGACAGACGAACCACCAGCGACCACCACTGAGGAGGGAGCATCTTCGTTGACCTTGTAGCCGTCCGGGAGTTCGTACTCGAGGATGAGTGACGCCTGACCAGCATTGGCCGTCTGAGAGGGAACAACGATGACTTCGCCGTTGTACTCGGCCGGAGGATCGAACGTCTCGATGCCCTTCAACACGAGCGTTGTCGTGACAGATGTATTGACATCTATCAGCCGGATCGTGTGGTTGTTCGTATCTGCCACGTACAGGATGTCGTTATCGAGCGAGAGACCGCCGGGTTCATCGAACAGGGGCGAGGTACCGTCGGCCCACCCTGACTCATCCCCAAGCCACGACGTGATCGATTCATTTGCCGTATCTACTCGTTTGATCTTCGAGTTGTAGGTGTCGGCGACGTAGAGCGTGGTCCCGGACACGGCGAGGCCGAGAGGATGCTGGAGGCGGGCCTCGTTCCCGGTACCGTCAGCATCTCCGAACTCGAACAGGTTCGCATCACCGCCAACAACGAGGGCTGTCGTGGAGGAGGTCAGGTCGCCGACTCGGATCGAGGAGGATTCGGAGTCAGCGAAGAACAACTGGTCGCCAGCAAGAGCGAGGCCGGAGGGTTGTGCCAGTTCGGCGCTTTCGAAGGCACCGTTTGCGGTTCCTTCGAGTGCACTGCCGATGAGCGGTCCCAGGATCCCCGTCGACGTGTTGAGTACCCAGATCTGATGGGTTCCGGCGTTTGCGATGTAGAGGATTCCGTCACTGAAGAGAATGTCCCAGGGGGTGGATAGAGCGGTGCTCTCCGCAGGACCCGTCGCTGGTGGCCAACCCTGGGCTCCAGTCCCTGCGATCGTGGATACCTTGCCGGTCTCAAGATCGATGGCGCGGATCAGATGGTTGTTCGTGTCGGCAACGTAGAGCACCGCGCCAGCGACGGCGAGGCCCTGTGGTGCATTGAACGTTGCCTCTGTGGTGGGGCCGTCGGCGTCTCCCTGGGCTCCAGAACCGTATGCGGCGAGTACGTCACCGGTTGTGGGATCCACTTCGAGGATCCGGTTGTGCCCCGTGTCGGCGATCCACAGTCGTCCATCGACAGCGACGACCTTGCCCGGATATGACAGAGGTCGGTTCGGCGCAGTGTCAGCCTCGAGCGCCAACGTGATCGGTGTGCGATCGAGTTGGCCCGATGCGTCGAACTCGGCAACGAGTCCCGCAATGATCGGCTCGACAGCGTCATATACCCCTTCGCCTGCCCTGATGCCGACTGCGCGGCCTACAGGGTCGATGAGAGCCGTCGTTGGCCATGCTTGTGCGCCCCACGAGTTCCATACGGCGAAGTCCTTGTCGTTGATCACGGCATGCTCAAGGCCATAGCGCTGAACGACGTTCCTGATGTTGTCCGTGTTCCCCTCGTTCGTGAACTTCGCCGAGTGCACGCCGATCACGACGAGTTCATCGGGATACTCCTCTTCGAGTCTCTGTAGATCGGGAATCACGTGGATGCAGTTGACACAGCCATAGGTCCAGAAATCGAGGAGGACGACCTTACCCCTGAGGTCTTCGAGAGTAAGTGCGGTGTCCGTGTTGATCCAGTCAAGGCCCTCAGGGAAGTCGGGGGCATCGACCGATCCCGCGTAGGACTCGCCCGTGTACACGAGCGTGGTCGTTGTTGTGTCCGCATCGTCTCCATCACCTGTCGTGCTCGTTCCCCCCGATGACGGGGAGCACGCTGCTGCAACCACGACGAGGGCAAGGAGCGGTACCAGTCGTCTCATTTTCCACAGGCCTCCATCACAGGGAAGAACGCCACACTGCCACGTCGAGTTCCATCTCCATGGCTTTCGCAAGAAGTTCGGCGCCGCGTCCTGAGGCATCGCGGATGGAGGGTCCGTAGGTGCCTCTTGCGGTGAGGAGTGCGACTGAAGCCAGAGTGAGTGCCTCGAGATGGGTACCGAGGTCTGATACGCCAACGATCCTCTCGCCACCTGGTCCCCGCACCGTCACGATGGCCCCGCTCCACTCGTCTGGGGTCCTGGCGACAAGTTGTCCGTTGCCCCGTTTTGCAGCCCACGTGGGGCCAACAGGATCAGGGAACGTGACTGCCTCGCCCTTGCGTAGGGGTTTGCCCGGTTCTGTCCACGCGATCGTCACGGTGTCTGAAGTTGTGACGGCCGCCGATGGATGGTGGACGAGCGATGGAGCGAGGCCAGACCCGACGTTGGCGGATACCACGACCGGCATCGTCGATGGTCCACGGTGGAGGCCAGGCTCGTCGTGCCACAGGACGAGCGGTACGCCGAGAACGGAAGCTCTGGCGATCAGGTCCGTAGCCGCTGTTTCACCCGTTGACAGGATCACATCGTACGTTTCGAGATCCTCGGCCGGTGCGGTTCTTTTCCCAAGCTGTGGCATCCCGGACTGCATGAACCCGATGTGGGAGACATCTCGTTCGGCGAACAGTACTCGAGTCGTCCTCGCTGCGATCTCGTCAGTTCCATCGATAGCGATCCTCATCGGGGGATCGAGACAGTTGGCTCCCAGGACCCTTCTGGTCGTGCAGGTGGTGCGGGGGAGCGCTTCATCCTTGCGGCGACGGCGATCGCGATTCCAAGGCTGATGACGAGAGCAACGATCGTTTTCATGGGGGAAAGATACCGCCGAAGCGATTGATTGCGGTGGGTGTGTATCGTTGCGGGTGCCCCGGAAGCATCCGGGTGCCTGTTTCGAGCGAAGTCCGGTGAGATCCCGGCGCTGTCCCGCAACTGTGATCCTCCTTCGGAGGTAGCCAGGTCGCCTCTCTGCAGGTGAGTTGTGGCCCTTCGGAGGAGAGAGGCCGTGGCTGTTCGCAGTCTCCTCCGACGAGAGGAGATATGTATGGATCGCAAGCTACTGGGTGCCATAGCTGTTGTTGCGGCGGTCGTTTTCGGGCTCTTCCTTTTCAACCTCGTCTCAGACGAAGCTGACGAGGGAACAGCGACGGATACGATCCTCGGAGCGACAACCACCGAAGCGGACGGGTCGACCACGACGTCATCTCAGGCGTCGACAACTACCGGGGGCTCTGACGCGGGATTCCCGGTCACCATCGACGCCCCGAACGGTGAGGTGACCATTGATGCAAAGCCTCAGCGGATCGTCTCGATATCACCGACCTCCACAGAGGTGCTGTTCGCTGTCGGTGCTGGCACGCAGGTAGTCGCTGTCGATGATCGATCGAACTTTCCGACGAATGCGCCTGTCACGGACCTGACGGGATTCACGCCGAACGTGGAAGCAATTGCCTCGTACGATCCCGATGTGGTGTTCCTGTCGTTCGATCCAGGTGATGTGATCGCTGGTCTCGAAGCTCTCGATATCCCGGTGATCCTCCACCCAACAGCGGTCACCATCGCTGACGCCTATGAACAGTGGGAGCAGGTCGGGGCTGCAACTGGCAATCTGTCTGACGCCAAAGACGTTGTTGCCACTACCCAGGCGTCGATAGCCACATCCATAGAGACACTCCCTGACGGTGCTGACATATTGACGTACTACTACGAACTCGATCCAACGTTCTACTCGGCGACATCAAGCACCTTTGTGGGAGAACTCTTTGCTCTGACAGGTATGTCGAATATCGCCGACCCTGCCGACCTGGACGGTTACGGGTTCCCTCAGCTGACAGCCGAGTACATCATCGAGCAGAACCCCGGGCTGATCTATCTCGCTGACACCAGGTGCTGTGGCCAGAGTATCGACACGGTCGCTGAGAGGCCTGGTTGGAACACGCTCGACGCAGTCGTCAACGGTGCAGTGGTAGAACTCGACGACGACATCGCAAGTCGATGGGGACCTCGTATCGCGGAGTTGGTCGATGACATCGTGCTGTCCATTCTCGACTTGGAACTCGTGAACGCATGAACGCCGGCCGCCCCACTGGAACCCGTCTCCACTGGTGGTGGGTCGTCGGGGCGGCTGTCGTGCTGGTAGCGGCCATCATCGCCGGTGTCATGATCGGAGCCGTGCGACTCTCCCCCTCCCAGGTTGTGGGGTCGATGCTCGACAGGCTCCCGTTTGTCGATCTGGACACAGGCTTGACGGTGAGGCAAGAGGCGATCGTGTGGCAGATCCGAATGCCGCGGGTGATACTTGCCGTCGTTGTGGGGTCGATGCTCTCTGCTGCTGGTGCGGCGTATCAGGGAGTTTTCAGGAATCCTCTTGCCGATCCGTATCTGCTCGGTGCAGGTGCTGGGGCAGGCCTCGGCGCCACGCTTGCAATCGCCTATGGTCCGAACACAGGTGACTGGCTCGTTGACCCGATCCCTCTGGCAGCTTTTGCGGGCGCACTGATCGGAGTTTCGTTCGCCTACCTCCTCGGATATACGGTCAGGTCTGGCAGGACATCGGTCACACTGATACTGGCAGGAGTTGCGGTTGCAGCGTTCCTCACCGCTCTCCAGACGTTCATACAGCAGAGGGAATCTGAGACCCTGCGCGAGGTCTACGGATGGATCCTCGGGAGTTTGAACACCGCAGGGTGGGCCGAGGTGCGATTGGTTGCCCCCTACGTTGTTGTTGGACTGGGTGTCGTGTTCGCTGGTCGCAGACTCCTTGATGTGCTCTCGGTCGGTGACACTGATGCCAGCACACTCGGTGTTCGGCCCGGGCGAATCCGCCTAGTGATCGTCATCTTCGCAACTCTCGGTACCGCTGCTGTGGTCGCGGTGACCGGCCTCATTGGGTTCGTGGGGATCATCGTCCCTCACACTGTTCGTCTTCTCACATCAGCGTCGTACCGGGTCATCGTGCCTCTATCGATCCTCCTCGGGGGAGCGTTCCTTGTGCTTGCAGACATCATTGCTCGTACTGCCGTGGCGCCTGCAGAGATCCCGATCGGTGTTGTGACCGCCATTTTCGGTGCACCGTTCTTTGCCATGATCCTGCGTACCAGCAAGGCGGTGGTCTCATGAGCACGGTGCGATTCGAGAAGGTCTCGGTGGACTACGGAGCAGGGCCCGTCGTATCGGATGTGTCTCTTGGGGCGATCGCCGGTGAGTGGCTTGCGATTGTCGGACCCAACGGTGCAGGGAAGTCGAGCCTTCTGCGTACGGCTGTAGCGGCTGTGGAGTTCACCGGTTCAGTGATGGTCGATGGACGATTGACAACGACGCTGACTGACAAGGAACGCGCCCGATTGGTGGCGTACGTTTCTCAGCGTCCCCGATATCCCCAGGGCATGGCCGTGTTCGACTATGTACTGCTCGGGCGGACACCGTACATGGGGACGTTGGCGTCAGAATCCACCCACGACATAGCGCTGGTGTGGGAGGCCCTATCGGCTCTCCGCCTCGAGGCGTTTGCGAGCAGGGATGTCGCAACTCTCTCTGGTGGCGAGACCCAGCGAGTGTCCCTTGCAAGGGTGATCGCCCAGCGTGCAGCGATCCTCGTCCTCGACGAGGCAACTGCGTCCCTCGACGTTTCTGCCCAGCATGAGGTCCTGGAGGTGATCGATGCGTTGCGTTCTTCCCACAACATCACTGTCGTGTCCGCCATTCACGATCTCACTGCCGCGGCGCAGTTCTGCAACAGCGTTGCCATCATGGACCGGGGCCTACTCGTCAACCACGGTGCGCCGGTCGATGTGCTCACGGAGTCGGTTCTCCAGGAGGTATTCGATCCTTCGATACGCGTGCTTGAGGTCAATGGAGATCCGGTAATAGTCTCTCTCAGGAGCGAGGAGGCATACCAGTGAGCGAAGAACCCAGAGAAGGGATGCTGATCGTCAACACTGGCGACGGCAAGGGGAAGTCGAGTTCAGCATTCGGGGTGATGCTGCGTGCTGTAGCACGTGGGTGGTCGGTCATCGTTGTCCAGTTCATCAAGTCGGACAAGTGGCAGACCGGCGAGAAGAAGATGGCCGAGCAGTTGGGGGTCACCTGGATCACCGGTGGTGATGGGTTTACGTGGGAGTCCGACGACATGGATGCGACGATCCAGGCCGCCCGAGATGCGTGGGATCGCGCAACCGAAGAGATTTCTTCAGGCGAATACGATCTTGTCATCCTTGACGAGGCGACCTATCCCGTTACTTTCGGTTGGATCGACGGCGATGACGTTGTGGAGGTTCTCGAGAATCGGCCTGGGCACGTCAACGTGATCATCACAGGTCGCGAAGCCGATCAACGCCTCATCGACATCGCAGACACCGTGACCGAGATGCACAAGGTCAAGCACGCCTTTGACGCGGGAATCGTTGCAAGAAAAGGTCTGGATTTCTAAGCCGTCCAGCGGATAGGTGCTGGTATTGGAACCCCCTCCGACCTTCCTCCCCCGGCCTTCGCGGGGGAGATGTCGAGGTACGAGACAGAGGGGGAAACCGGATCGTGCCACTCAGCTCGAACCTGTTTCGTTAGAAGTGCAGGTTGAGTGGATTCTCATGGTCTCCCCCTCCGACCTCGCTGCGCTCGGCCACCTCCCCCACTCCGTGAGGGAGGTGGCCGAGCCAATCGATCGTTACTTGCCTCGTTTGTTCAGCTTCACAGTGTCGCTGATGAGTGTGAAGTTCCCATCCTTGTCGACCATGAGCTTCTGGTTGCCATGGAAGCTCATGGCATTTCCATCCGCGTCGTATGCGGTGCCGTTGGCGTTGCCACCCCACACTTTGGTTCTGGACCCTGGCTCGTAGTTGGCGAAGTTGTCCGTGAAGACGACCTTGCTGTCCATCGCGACTGCAATCGGATCGATGCCACCGTTGAACACAGCGTCACAGATTTCGCCGATACTTTCTGCCTCATAGATGAAGAAGGTTTCCGTGTCCTTGATCAGGAGCTTGACAGCGCCAGCCGGAGTTTCCACTACCGTGAAATCGGCTTCCTCAAACCCTTCGCCGAGACAACCTTGCTCAGGTGGCGGTCCTCCAAGAGCAACGAGACCAGCCTCGCTGTCCTCGAACGCCATCCCAAACGGGTAGTGCCCACGTTGTACAACACCTGAATCGTCTGGTCCCCCGTGATCCGCCACAGCTGGAGCGGCGATCGCAGCCAGCAATGCCGCGACGGCGCCCAATATCATCATTCTCCTCAACATGTTTTCCCCCTCTGGTCCCTGAACTTCAGGAACCGCACCTCAGAACATACACACAGGTTCCCGAGCTTGTGCAGGATTCTTTCACCTGAGGATCACGAAGTGTCTCATTCCCGACACAACCCTGGTGGGTGCGATCTACGCTGCCTCTTGTGCGTCAGATACGGGATTGGAGAGAACCAGGTCGATGGCCACCTGGACGGCACACGTGAGGGCCAGCATCAGAAGGATGATGTTGGTCGCCCACGATGCACTCACCAAACCGATGACAATGACGACAAAAGCGCCGACAATTCGCACCGAGATCAGCGCAGTGTCACGCCGGGGGTCGCCACGTTCGGTAGCGAGGTGAATGATTGCCATCGACACCAATGCCACCGCGATCCCTCCAACGGCGATCCATCTGAGTTCTTCTCCATGTTGGGCAACGAGGAACTCCATCCCGATCCCTGATGCCGTCAGGCCAATCGCCAGGGGAAGGTGGGTGTAGATCCATACGGTTGGCTTCCAGGCCTTCGTCTGTTCCATTCGCCTGCGAACGACGGATCCCTCCACGTTGTCGAAGTACAACCACCAGAGGCCTGTTGCGGTCACAACACCGAGGATCAACCCGATGGTGCCATCTGTTTCCCATCCGATCGAACCGAGGCCCGCAACGACGGCAGCGATCGACTCGCCGAGAACGAGGATGGTGAACAGCCCGAACCTCTCGGGGAGATGAGACACCGAGAGGGGGACACGCGCCTGAACCTTCCTGAGGATGAAGGGTGTGGCGAAGTCGATGGCGAGGCCGATTCCCCACAGCACGAACCGCCACGGCTCGGGAACCCACAACGACATGACCCAGGGGATGCCTCCGAGCGTGAAGCCGCGGAGATACCCGGCGACGAGGGTGCGTGACTCCGGGATGTATTGGTACGCACGTGCGTACATGGCGAGGAGGACAGCTCTAGCGAGGATGAAGGATGCAGCGAATGCGACCGTTGAATCGGATTCTTCCCCCGATATCGAGGCTGCCATAAGAGCGATGGCGACCATCTGGGCAACGGCCAGGAGTCGTTGTCCCAGGTCGTCAGTGTCGTAACGATCCGCATAGAACGTGAAACTGGCCCACGTCCACCAGAGCGGTACAAACAGTCCGGCGAAGATCCACACTCCTCTCCAAGAGTGGTCGAGGAGAAGTCTGTGACCGAGTGCTGCCACGGCAACCACAAAGACAAGGTCATAGAAGAGTTCGAGCCACGTGGCTGAGCGGTGCTCGCCCTCGCCCTCGCTCGCCGCGGTCCGCAATCGGGGCGGGCGGAATATCGATCCCCTGATGGATGCCCCCCTTGTTGTCGCGCAGCCTACAACGATCTCAACGCCGGCGATGCTAGTAGCGTCGCACCGGGAGAGGTAGGGATGACGAAACCAACAGATGGGCGATTCGAGGCACTTGCCCGTTCGCCAGCGTTCAGAGAGTTGAACATCGTGGATCAGCAGCGTCTCGCGGTGGCGTTCGAGCCTGCCCATTTGCCAGGCGGCACGACGCTCATGGTCGAAGGTGACGAGGCAGATTCGATGTATCTCGTGCAGTCGGGACGTCTCCGCGTCCTCGTACGTCGAGATGGTGTTGAGTTGCCGGTCGGTGAGATCGGTCCCGGAGAAGTGGTCGGCGAGATGTCGATGCTTAGTGACGGGAATCGCTCGGCAACCGTCGTTGCGATACGGGACACGTCGTTGTGGGAACTGTCCAAGGACGCATTCAACGAGTTGGTAATCACACATCCAACGATGTTGCTGGAGTTGACTCGTCTCCTGGTTACCAGGCTCCATCGGACGAACCGCGCAGCGAGCGTCGAAGGCAGTGTGAGATCGCTCGTCCTTCTTCCTGTTGATAGGTCCCTTGATATGAGTGAGTTCGCAGCGGCGTTCCTTGCCTCGCTTGGTGACAGCGCTGTCAAGGTCGATAGGGCAGCAGCACGTGAATCACTGGGCGCTGAAGCGCCCGATAGGTCTGTTGGGTCCAGCCACGAGTCAGATATAGCGCGATGGATGCATCGAATCGAGGCGAAGAGCGATCTCGTTGTCTATGTTGCGGATTTCGACCTCACCTCGTGGACACGCCGTTGCTTGCGCCAAAGCGACCTCGTGCTGTTGGTCACGACGTGTGCGGCCAGCGGTGAACCGACAGAGGCAGAGTCTGTGCTGTTATGGGACTCTGAATCTGACATCCGCCCTCAGGTTGATCTTGTTGTTGTGCATGCGATGTCTACGACGCGTCCGTCTGGCACATCCAGTCTCCTGGCCCGCAGGGACGTTCAACGTCACCATCACGTGCGTACCGGTTCGCCCGAAGGCCTTATGAGACTTGCCAGGATCTCGCGTGGGAGGTCTGTGGGCCTCGTTCTCGGAGGTGGTGGTGCCCGCGGCTTCGCCCATCTCGGTGTGATCAAAGCACTGGACGAACGCAATATCCCGATCGATTTCGTAGGCGGTACATCCATTGGTGCCTCGGCTGCTGCGGGGGTTGGCCTCGGATGGGATACCGCTACGAGTATCGCGAACGCCAAGCATGTGACCGTCGATCGAGGTTCGCTTGTTGACTTCACACCGCCGGTGATCGCTTTGTCCAAAGGGGAGACGATCGGCACAGGTCTCAGGCACGTGTTCGGTGATGCTCAGATAGAGGACATGTGGATTCCGATGTTCTGTGTGTCGACCGATCTCACAGACGGTGTTGCCCGAGTCCATACACAAGGGTCTCTGTGGAGATCGGTGCGCTCGAGCATCGCGATCCCTGGCACCTTTCCTCCGATGCGTGCCGATGACGGCCATGTGCTCGTTGACGGGGGCGTGG
>JAMBLL010000342.1 GCA_023336765.1 Actinomycetes bacterium
CCCATGTGGACGAACGGCAAGGGCACGAACTCCGTGAAGCCCCCGGTACGTCGCTGGATCTCACGCAACACCTCGATGTGGTTCGCCCAAGAAGAGGGCCCGTCGACGTGCCCGAACATGATCGTGGACGTCGTCTGAAGCCCAACCTCATGTGCTGTGATCATGACTTCGGACCATTGGCTGGTCCGGATCTTGTCTGGGCACAGCGTCAGGCGGACATCGTCATCGAGGATCTCCGCGGCGGTCCCGGGAAGTGTGCCGAGTCCCGCTGCCTTGAGCCGTACAAGAAGTTCGCGCACCTCAACACCGAGAGTCTCGGCTCCCTGCCACACCTCGAGCGGCGTGAAACCATGGATGTGTAAACCGGGCAGTTGATCCTTGATCGCTCCGACGAGATCGATATAGAACTGGCCGGTGAAGTCAGGGTGAATTCCACCCTGAAGACAGACTTCCGTAGCACCTCGATCCCACGCCTCCTGAGATCGGTCCACCACATCCTCGATGCTCATGAGATACGGGTTCTCGCGCAGGTCGAGCGACCGAGGTCCCTTGCTGAACGCACAGAATCCGCACTTGAAGTAGCACTGGTTGGTGTAATTGATGTTCCGGTTCACGATGAACGTCACATCGTCACCGACGATCTGTTCCCTCAACCGGTCTGCAACATCAGCTATCGCCTCAACGTCGGCACCGAATGCACCATATAGGACCTCGATTTCGTCCCGGGTCGGTGCCACCCCATCAAGGGCCCGCTCAAGTATGTGCTTGATCGATTCGGACGCATCGCTGGCCACCGCAGGTTCGCGTTCGTTCCACGCGGCATCTCGCCACGCTGTAGAGACCCGAGTTTCGGACTGGGGGGTATCCATGTCCTTGCCAGGCGCCCACTCTCCCCTTGGCCTCGCTCTGCCTGAGCCGTCGACCTGATTGAGATACGCACTGAATGCGCCCGGTTCAAGGGCTCGGGCGACCTGGTCGTAGGCAACTCCAATCGGGAACGCCGTCCGCTCGATGAGGCTGACTCCGTCGAGAGCGTCTCGAAGTTCACCGATGCTTTCGGTGTTCCATCCGCGCAACAGGAGGTCGCGGGCTCCGCCGTATACGGCGTCAACAGCGTCGGCCACAGTATCGACATAGACCGATACCGCTGCGCCCGGTGACCCAGGCAACCTCACCAACTCAACAGCGCTGGCCACCGTACTTCTCGCAGTGCGAAGGAATGCGGCGCGCGAGAAGGCCAACGCTTCCGCAACGGCCATGCGGTCATCAGAGTCCACGATGGTGATGCGCCAGCCCTCAACGGAGCGCTTCACGAGATCACCGACTCTGTTGGGGGTCACCACATACGCCGGAGCGTTCAGTTCTGCCGTACTGCTTGCCAGAAGCAGTCCTCCACGTTGTGACTGTTCGATATCGGTTAGGGCCGGATCATCGACCTCGACAACGAGCGTGCCTTCTCGCCTGCGAGTAGATGCCCAGATCTCGCTTACCGCGGTGGAAGGACGGAGCTGGAGAAAGGTGATGGTCGTCATGGTGTCCGGGTTGGTTCGGGGATTGCAGCGTACCCATCATCCGTTGCTCGATCGACGGCAGCTGGGAGAAGTTCCGGATCGATCCATGTGTCCGAAAGGTATTCGGGATACACCGGCAGGCGCGGCTTCAACTCGAAGCCTGCAGCTCTGGTCACGGCTTCGAGGTGTTCCAGATTCGGCCAGGGGGCCTCGGGGTTCACCCAGTCGATCGTCACGGGGCTGACACCTCCCCAGTCGTTGATCCCTGCATCGAGGTACACAGCGAAATCGTCCGTCAGGTTCGGAGGTACCTGAAGGTTGGCCTCAGCGCCGAGGATCACCCTGGCCAATGCCACCACACGCACGAAGTACGGGATCTCAGGCTCAGGTGAGTGCCGCATCCTCGTGTCAGCTTTCGCTCGGAAGTTCTGGATGATGAACTCCTGTATGTGCCCAGTCTCACGTTGGAGATCCGCCAGGGCCAGGAGGCTGTCGACGATCTCTGCGCTGTTCTCACCGATGCCGACGAGAATCCCTGAGGTGAACGGAACCCGCTGCCTTCCCGCTTCACGGATCGTCTCAACCCGCACGCCAGGCACTTTGTCCGGGCAGTTGTGGTGCGGCATCCCTGGTTCAGTGAGCCGGTCCGAGATGTTCTCGAGCATGAGTCCCATCGAAACGTTCGTCGGTCGGAGCGCGGCGATGTCCCTTGCGGTCATGATCCCAGGATTGGCATGGGGAAACAGACGCGTTTCCGAACGGATCAGTTCCGCCATCTGGACCACGTAGTCGATCGTCGATTCACAGCCATGCCCATCCAGGAACTCCTGGGCCTGGGGCCATTTCGCCTCAGGTTTGTCACCAAGGGTCAGGAGTGCCTCGGTGCAGTCGTAGGTGTCTCCCGCCCTGACAATCGCCAACACGTCGTCTGGTGTGAGGTACTGCCCCCCTGCCCCTGGAGGCTTGACAAAGGTGCAGTAGGTGCATGTGTCGCGACACAACGTCGTGATCGGGACGAACACCTTGCGCGAGTAAGTGACCACCCGCCCGTGTCCTTCATCTCGCAGGCGTCCCGCTTCTTCAAGCAGGTCATCGGCCCTGGCCACCCCGTTCACATAGGCGATCGCAAGATCTCTGTCGATGAGGCTCGAGTGCATCACGCGACAATATCACTGTGAGAGGTCTTCGAGGACGTCCGTCAACCCGCGATCGACCCCTTGGCCTCATCGCTCGGTGACCGGTCTTCACCATCACCAGCAACTGGCTCCGGGAGTTCATCTGCGTCGGGAATGTCATGCTCGAGGTTGCGCAGGGGTCCGTACAGCCACGAGAGCATCGACATGATGACCGTGTACAGACCAATCACTATGAAGAACAAGCCGTAGGCAGCAACCTCTCCTGACCCGAGCCAACTCTGGAGCGCGGTCCCGAGGCTGGAGTCGCCTGACATCAAAGGTACGAATACCCTGTCGGCCAATGGGCCAGCCAGAGCAAGCGCTATGGGTGCCGTCCCCTGGCCGATCATCGACCGCACGGAGAAGACCCTTCCCTGCACGTCTGGTTCCACCTTTGCGAGCCATATCGACTGACTCATCGCCTGAGCCAGGGGCATAACGGACATCCCTAGCCAGAGCGCCACGACGATCGATAGGAACCAGGTCGAGACCCCGATCACCATCAGCATGAGGCCCAGTACCACCGTTGACGCAATGATGCCCAGAACGCGTCTGGATGTCCCCTTCCATGCACTCGCGAAGATCGAACCCACGAGCATGCCGGTCGCACCGAGCGACAGCAGCGTGCCCATGGTGCCAGGCGATGTGAACGAGAGCACGTAGGCCACGAATATCGGAGAGATGAACCCGAAGGTGAGGTTCACGCCCGCAAAGAACAGCAGAAG